>CAJTTS010000006.1 GCA_910579155.1 uncultured Oscillospiraceae bacterium
CTCACTTTTTGCGCTTTGCCTGACTTTTACCTGCTTTAATCAGCGCTTCCTTAGATTACTTGGTTTTTCAAAATGCCAATTCCTTCGATTTCAACTTCCACCACATCTCCCGGGATCATGGGTCCGATACCCGCAGGAGTACCGGTGGCCACCACATCCCCTGGTTCCAAAGTCATAGCGGCAGTGATAAATTCTAAAAGCTGCGGAATCGGGGTGATAAAATCAGCAGTCTCCCCAGTTTGTACGACCTTGCCATTCAGACGAGTTGTCAGGCGCAACGCAGACGGCTGCACCTCATCTGTCACCCAAGGTCCAATTGGACAAAAGCCATCCATGGATTTGCCACGGGTCCATTGGCCATCATGTTGCTGAATATCCCGGGCTGTAACATCGTTCAAACAAGTATAGCCCAGGACATAATCCGCAAAGTCTTTTGCCTTTACATTCTTTGCCTGACATTTGATGACCACGCCAAGCTCCCCCTCATAGTCCAGCCGCTCCACAAAATCCGGAGCGTGGACCGCCCCATCCGGTCGGTTCAGGGTATTGACTCCTTTAATAAAAAGCACTGGAAATCCAGGTGCCTCCGTTCCCATCTCTCTGATGTGGTCAACATAATTCTTCCCAACGCAGACAATCTTGGTTGGCGCACAAGGGGCCAGCAGTCTGCATTGACTTAGCGGCAGACTTCCTCCGTCATAATCTATCCCCTCAAAAGGTGGCTTTGACAGAGTAAATACATTCTCCCCTTTTATCACACCCCAGCAGGGGCCGTCAGGTCTGGAAATATTCACATACTTCATGCTTTCTCCTCCAAACGGTTCAATATTTGTCCCAAAAGCTCCGCTTTTCCGTCGCCCTTTTCCGCTGAAAAGAGAATCAGTGGAACATCCTCTGACAGCTCCAACGTGTCTCGAATGCGCTTTGCATTGCCCTCAATCTCGCTTTTCTTTAGTTTGTCCAGCTTGTTCGCGACTACGATGAACGGTTTACCCGCACTCGAAAAAACCTGCGCCATCGTGCAGTCATCAACGGTGGGCCTATGCCGTGCGTCCACGACCAGCATACCCAGCGCCATCCGGTCCGTATCGGAGAACCAAGCCTCTATCAGCCCTCCCCAGCGATCCCGCTCTTGTTTGGATACTTTGGCATAGCCATAACCTGGCAAATCCACCAGATACAGCTTTTGGTCAATGCAAAAATAGTTGATGTGAGTGGTTTTGCCTGGGGCGGCTCCGACACGGGCAAAATTTTTTCGGTTGAGCAGTCGGTTAATGACCGACGACTTTCCCACGTTGGACCGCCCGGCAAACACTATCTGCGGCAAACCATCCCGAGGAAAATCCGACGGCTTTGCTGCCGAGCGGATAAACTCCGCAATATTCCAGTTTACTGTCATAGTTTGCCCTCTACTGGCGCAGATTGACTGCACATGCTACATTTTTAGGCGTTTCAGGCATCTGCTGAACGCTGCCATTCACCTGTACCGGCAGGGCACATACAAGCGCCTGGGCCAACACCTCATCCGCCTGCTTCACCGGCAGAAAGGTAATGGCATGACGCACTGACTGGTCAATCTCTTCTAAATCCTTCATGTTGTCCGACGGAATGATAATATTGGTCACCCCAGCCCGCAAGGCACCCATGGTCTTTTCCCGTAGCCCGCCAATGGCCAGCACACGACCCCGTAAAGTAATTTCACCTGTCATCGCAATATCCCGACGTACCGGCGTGCCCGTAAGGGCAGATACGATAGCGGTGGCAATAGCGATACCGGCGGACGGCCCATCCTTGGGTACGGCCCCCTCCGGAAAATGGATGTGGACATCTTTGCTGCCATAGAATTCCGGATCAATGCCCAACTGGACCGCCTGACTTCGTATATAAGATAGTGCAGCCCTGGCCGACTCCTTCATTACGTCGCCCAAGTTTCCAGTTAAAGACACTTTCCCTGCGCCTGGCACCACATTAACCTCCACTTCCAAAATCTCGCCGCCTACAGAGGTCCAGGCCAGACCATTGACCACCCCTACCAGCGGATCACAGGAGGGGGTATCATCCAGATAGCGCCGCGGACCAAGAAAGTCTTGTAAATTACTGCCTGTAATGTTTATTTGCTTTACATTATCTCGGGCAATCTTTGAAGCGCATTTCCTGCACAAGGCAGCCAGTTTCCGCTCCAGCAGGCGAACGCCAGACTCCTTAGTATATCCGGCGATGAGTTGCTCTAACGCACTGTCGCTGATTTTCATCTGTTTTCGGGTAAGTCCATGCCGCTTCAACTCACGGGGTAGCAGATGGCGCTTTACAATTTGTAGCTTTTCTTTGTCTGTATAGCTGGGAAGTTCAATGACCTCCATGCGGTCCAGCAGCGGCTTGGGGATGGTGTCGGTAGTGTTTGCGGTGGTGATAAACATCACGTCGGACAAATCAAAGGGCAGTTCCAAATAGTGATCCCGGAAGGTGCTGTTTTGCTCTCCGTCCAGCACTTCCAGCAGAGCCGCCGCCGGGTCTCCCCTATGGTCGCTGCCCACCTTGTCAATCTCATCCAGCAACAGGACCGGATTAGAACTCTCTGCGTGCCTGATCCCAGCGATGATACGCCCCGGCATTGCGCCAACGTAAGTCTTGCGGTGGCCGCGGATATCTGCCTCGTCACGAATTCCCCCCAGAGAGATACGGGCCAGCTTGCGGTTCATGGCTTTTGCCACACTCATGGCAATCGAGGTCTTGCCCACTCCGGGAGGGCCCACCAAACAGATAATTTGCCCCTTTAAATCTGGTGCAAGCTGCTTCACTGCCACAAATTCCAGAATACGTTCCTTCACCTTGTCCAGACCGTAATGATCCGCATCCAACGCCTTAGATACCGCCGCTACGTTCACCCGCTCTCGGGTTCTCACCCGCCAGGGCAATTCCAGGCAGGTATCTAAATATGTGCGGATGACCGCCGCCTCCGAGGAACCGTAAGGCTGCTTTTCCAGGTGCCTCACCTCTTTGAGCAGCCTCTCCCCTACCTCTACAGGCAGCTTTGCCTGGGCGA
Organism: uncultured Oscillospiraceae bacterium; assembly: GCA_910579155.1. The sequence continues at coordinate 3,044 of CAJTTS010000006.1, forward strand.
TTCGGCGTCGATACTCGGCGATCTCATCATCGTCGTCCTCCCCCTCGCCCAGTTCATGCTGGATAACACGAAGCTGTTCCCTGAGAAAATAGTTGCGCTGGCTAGCGGATACCTGCTCGTGAATCTTAGCGGACAGCTCGCTTTCTACCTCTAATATCTCCACTTCCCTGCCTAAAATACGACAGAGGCGGTCCAATCGGCGCACGGGCCGCAGCTCCTCCAACACCGCCTGCTTATCCTCAAACCGCAGAGGGAGGTTTTGCGCAGCGTAGTCGGCAATATATCCGGGATCATCACTGGCCAGCAGCTTCAAATAAATTTCCGGCATCACCCGGTCGGACAGCTCCGTATACCGTTCCATCTGGCTGTATATCTGCCGAATCGCGGCCTCCGTCCGTGGAGAGTTGCCTTTTGGAGAGACCGCCTCCGGCAAATATTCCACCTGGGCGGTGATATAGGGCTCTAAGGAGATGAGCTGGAGCAGCCTACCCCGGCTCTTTCCCTCCACCATAACCCGGACGCCGTTCTCCGGGAGGCGCAGAATCTGTTTCACATCAGCCACAGTACCAATGGTATACAGATCATCTTGAGCCGGATTCTCCACAGTGAGATCCCGCTGAGTGATCAGGAAAATTTCCCGATTCTCCCCCATGGCCTCTTCCAATGCCTGAATAGAGGCAGCGCGGCCCACATCAAAGTGCAGGATCAACTGAGGAAACACGGTCAGTCCCCGCAAGGCCAAAACAGGCATGGTTGCCGGCTGTTGATTCATCATGGGTCACTCCTTTCCATGCTCAAATGGGGTGGGCTTGCCGCCCACCCCACCAGCACAATTTCATTATTCAGGAGGCATTTCCTCTTGGAGACGCCTGTCCTCCCTTTTCGGCGCGTAGCGCCGCCGCCCCCAATCTGGGCCGTGCGGGGCGTCCCTCTTGCCGCACGATGTCCGCCTCGCTCTCACCGCGGATAGATTCCGCTGTGATGGTTACCTTTGCAATGCTGGGATCGGAAGGCGTGTCGTACATCACCGGGGTCATAACCTCCTCCAGCACCGCCCGCAAGCCACGGGCGCCAATTTTCCGCTCTAGCGCCTTATCGGCAGCCGCATCCAACGCCTCAGGCATAAATTCCAGCTCCACATTGTCATAGTCCAGCAGACACTTATATTGTTTCACCAGAGCGTTTTTCGGCTCGGTGAGAATGCGCACTAACTGCTCACGGTCCAGTGCTTTCAACGTAGTGATGATGGGCAGTCGACCCACCAGCTCTGGAATAATACCATATTTCAACAGATCGTGGGGTTGAACGGATTTAAACACATCCGCCTTCTCCCGCTCCATGGCAGTCTTCACATCCGAACCAAAGCCGATGGTCTTTTGATCCAGCCGATGTTCGATAATCTTATCCAAGCCGTCGAACGCGCCTCCACAGATGAACAGGATATTCTTGGTGTCGATTTGAAGGAACTCCTGGTGGGGGTGCTTTCGCCCGCCCTGGGGTGGCACATTGGCCACGGTGCCCTCCAAAATTTTCAGCAGCGCCTGCTGCACGCCCTCACCGGACACATCCCGGGTGATGGAGGTATTTTCACTCTTGCGGGCAATCTTGTCAATCTCATCCACGTAGATGATACCCCGCTGAGCCAACTCAATGTCATAATCAGCAGCCTGGACCAGCCGGAGCAGGATATTTTCCACATCGTCGCCCACATACCCCGCTTCGGTAAGGGTGGTAGCATCGGCGATGGCGAAGGGCACCTTTAGTATGCGGGCCAGGGTCTGGGCAAATAGGGTCTTGCCGCAGCCGGTGGGCCCCACCATAAGGATATTGCTCTTTTGGAGCTCCACATTCTCCCCACCGCCAAAATAAATTCGTTTATAGTGGTTGTACACCGCTACGGACAGTGCTTTTTTGGCATCATCCTGGCCAATGATATACTCATCCAGCACGGCCACCATCTCTTTGGGCGTGGGAATCACGTCGGGGATGTCCGGCATATCAGGGATATCGTCCGGCTCATCCCCCAAGATGTTCACGCACAAACGGACGCACTCATTGCAGATATAGGCGCCTGGACCGGCGATGATGCGCTCCACCTGCTCCTGATGCTTGCCGCAAAAAGAGCAGCGAACTGATTTGTAGTCGTCTCTTGCCATATTCTGGTCTTCCTTTCAGGAAAGCGCCAAAAAGCGGAGACAGCGGCCTCCGCTCTTCGACTTGCTCAGCGATTGGTAATGATCTTGTCAATGAGGCCGTATTCCAGGGCCTCCTCAGCGGTCATAAAGTTGTCGCGTTCGCAGTCGGCAGTAACTTGCTCCAAATCTTTGCCGCAGTTATCAGCTAAAATCTTCGTCACCCGTTTTTTAATTGTCTCCAACCGCTTCAAATGGAGCGCCATATCGGTGATCTGGCCCTGGGTGCCGGCGGAAGGCTGGTGGATCATGATTTCGGCGTTGGGCAGGGCCATGCGTTTGCCCTTGGCACCGGAAGAAAGCAGGAACGCCCCCATAGATGCGCCCATGCCCACACAGATGGTGGACACATCACACTTGATGTACTGCATGGTGTCATAGATGGCCATACCATCCGGAATCGAGCCGCCGGGGCTGTTAATATAGAACTGGATGTCCTTATCTGGGTCCTGGGCCTCCAGATAGAGCAACTGGGCTACCACCAGGGATGCGGTGGTGGCGTTGACCTCCTCGCCCAGGAACACAATGCGGTCATTGAGCAGCCGGGAGAAAATGTCATATGACCGCTCGCCGCGGCTGGTCTGCTCCACTACATAAGGCACTAAACTCATAAATGCTTCTCCTTTCAGATGGGGAATTGTTCCGATTGATACCAACGCTGGCTATTATGCCCACGATCTGACGGTGGTTATTCCCTTCCTCTCTCAAAAAGGCGCAGACCGACGATTATTCTTCGGGATTCTCGTCTTTGGCCGCTTTTTTCTCGGACTTCTTAGCAGCTTTTTCCTCAGACTTTTCCGTTTTCTTTGTGGTCTTCTTCTCCGCCTTATCTTCCGCCTTCTCGGTTTTCTTGGCGGGCTTCTTCACTGCGCCCTTCACCAGGTCCAACGCCTTGCGAACAGCGAGATCATGCCGGATGTCCTCTGCTTTGATAACGGCGCGGACCTTGTCCACTTCCATGCTGTACTGCTCGGCCAGCTTGCCGATCTCCTCATCCACCTCCGCGTCGGAAATCTCAATGCCCTCCGCGGCAGCTACAGCCTCCAAGGCCAGGTCGCTGCGCACCGCCCGGTCGGCGGCGGTCCTAGACTGGGCCTGCATATCCTCCATAGACATGCCCATCATTCCCAGATAATCCTCGAATTTGATCCCCTGGCTCTGGATGCGGTTGGCGTAGTCCTCCAGCATCTTTTCGGACCGGTAGTCAATCATCGCCTGGGGCACGTCGCACTCCAGCTTCTCCATAAGGGCGTCAATGACGGCGGCCTCGAAATCCCGGTCAGCCTGCTCCTGACGGCGGGCCTTCAGCTTTTCGCCTAGGTCCTTCTTGAACTCGTCCAGGGTGTCGAACTCGGACACGTCCTTGGCAAACTCGTCGTCCACGTCGGGCTCCTGCTTCTCCTTCACCTCGTGGACCTTGACCTTGAACACCACAGAGGCGCCGGCCAGCTCAGGGGCATAGTTCTCTGGGAAGGTGATATCCAAGTCCTTCTCATCGCCAGCCTTCATGCCAACGACCTGCTCCTCAAAGCCGGGGACGAAGGAGCCGGACCCCAGCTCCAGGCTGTAGTTTTCGCCTTTGCCGCCCTGGAAGGGCTCGCCGTCCTTGAAACCCTCAAAGTCGATGACTGCGGTATCGCCCTTCTTGGCCTTACGCTCCACACTCACCAGTCGCGAGGCGCGGTCGATATAGGGCTTCAGCTCCGTCTTGATGTCGGCGGCGGACACCTTTACCTCGGGCTTGGCCACGGGCAGCCCCTTGTAATCCTTTATGGACACATCAGGCTTGACGGTGACGGTGGCCTTGAACGTAAACCCGTCGGCGCTGACGTCCTGCACCTCCAACTGGGGATAGGCCACAGGATCAATACCCGCTTCCTTCAATGCGGCCTCGTAAGCGTCGGGATAGGCCAGCGAAATGGCGTCCTCAAAGAATATCTCAGCGCCGTACATCTTCTCCACCATCTTCCTGGGGGCCTTGCCCTTGCGGAAGCCGGGGACGTTAATGCGGTTCTTCTGGCGGTTGTAAACCTTGTCGATGGCGGCCTGGAACTCGGCGGCCCCGACCTCAATTACCAGTTCATAGGCGCTGTTCTCTTTTTTCTCATTGCTCTTGATGTTCATGGTATACTCCTCCAAGCTTGGCCCGCCGGAAAACCGCTAGGCCTTCTTTCTAAATAATCCAATCTATTCTATCAGATAGGCGCAGAGATTTCCACTGTTTTTTTGCCTAATCTAAAATTTTTTTTGGACGGAATCCAACAAAGTCCGCGGAGACCAGGTGGTAATCCACCCCGCCCCGCACTCCCTCAATCGCCAACCGGTGGCTGGGGCCGTGGAGGTGGCCATAGTAACAGGCCGACACCTCGTACCGCTCCAGCAGATCGATGATTTCCTGGCAGCGATACCCCCGATACAGTGGCGGGTAATGGAGAAAGCATAGCTTCTCCCGTTCACCCGCCACCTTCAGCGATGCCTCCAGGCGGATGAGTTCCCGCTTGAACACCTTTTCCGTCTGAGGCCCACCGTTCTCCTCAAAGAACCAACCCCGGGTGCCGCATAGGGCGATCTCAGCGTAATATGCACAGTTGTTGTGCAAGATGTGAAGACGCTCAAACCCGTTCGCCTGGAAAAAGGCGTTCATCTTGGCCGCGGTGTTCCACCAGTAGTCATGATTGCCTTTAAGCAGCCACTTCTCCCCCGGCAGCTCACTGTTCAGGAAGGCAAAATCGTCCCTGGCCTCTTCCAGGCTCATGCCCCAGGACAGGTCGCCGCACAGCACCACCGTGTCATCGGCGTTCACCGGGGCAAAGCCCTCCCGGAGCTTGTCCACATAGCCTTCCCAACCGCCGCCGAACACATCCATGGGCTTGTCCGAGCCCAGGGAAAGGTGGGTATCGCCGATGGCATAGAGAGCCATCCCATCACCTCTTATTTCAGAAAGTCCAGCACGCAAGCTTTCATAGCGTTTTTGTCCGCCACGCCGTCAAAGCGGCGGCGGCGGTTTTTCAGTCGGGCCAGAGGCGCGGGAGCGGGCACGCCGGTCACTTCGGAGAGCTGGTCCAAAATCTCCGTCCCGGCCTTATGCGTTTTCACTCCCAGCGCATCCAGTACGCTGTCGCAGAACTTGAAGGGGCTGGCAGTGGACACCGTAATGGTCATTGTGTCGTCCCCGGTTTCTGCCCTATACTCCTCCAGCACGTGGAACGCCACAGCAGTGTGGGGATCAATGAGGTAGTTGTACTCGTTCCACATCTTGGCAATCATAGCCTTGGTTTGCTGGTCGTCGCAGCAACCGGCGCAGAACAGCCGCTTGAGCTTGGTCCGGATGGAGCTGTCCACCCGGTAGCTGCCATACTCGGCCAGTTGGGACATATACTCCCGCACCAGTTTGTCGTCCCGGCCGGACAGCTCGAATAGCATCCGCTCCAGGTTGCTGGAGACGAGGATGTCCATGGAGGGAGAAATCGTGTTATAGAAGGTCCGGTTGCGGTCATAAGAGCCGGTGTTGATGAAGTCGGTGAGCACGTTGTTCTGGTTGGAGGCGCAGATCAGCCGGTTGATGGGGATGCCCATGGCCTTGGCGTAGTAGGCCGCCAGGATATTGCCAAAGTTTCCGGTGGGCACACACACGTTGATGGCCTGCCCCTTGGTAATGGCTTCGCTTTTCAGCAGGTCGCAGTAGGCGGAGGCGTAATACACGATCTGCGGCAGTACCCGGCCCCAGTTAATGGAGTTGGCCGAGGACAGGAAATACCCCCGCTCCGCCAGTTCAGAGGCAAGTTCCTCATCGGAAAACAGTGTTTTTACACCGGTCTGGGCGTCATCAAAGTTGCCCACCACGGAACATACCCCTACATTTCCCCCCTCTTGGGTGACCATCTGGAGTTCCTGGATGTCAGACACACCGTCCTTGGGATAGAACACCAGAATCTTGGTCTTGTCCACATTGCGGAAACCCTCCAAGGCGGCCTTGCCCGTGTCGCCGGAGGTTGCCACTAGGATGCATACCGTCTTTTTCTCGTCGTTCTTGTCCAGAGAGGCCGTGAGCAGATGGGGCAGAATTTGCAGCGCCATATCCTTGAATGCGCAGGTGGGCCCATGCCACAGCTCCAGACAATAGGTGTTATCATCCACCTTGCGGACCGGGGCAATGTCCTCGTGGGAGAACTTGCCCCCGCCGTAGGCCTCGGCAGCATAGGCGGTCAGCTCAGAAGCGGCGAACCCCTCCAAAAAGCTGTTCATGATGTAAACCATCCGCTGCTGATAGGACATCTCCTTCATGGTCTCCACTGCGGAGGACGGCAGCCGGGGCAACACCGCTGGGGTCAACAGGCCGCCATCGGGAGCCAGCCCCTTAGCGATGGCCTGGGACGCGCTCATGCGAATGTCTTTATTTCTCGTGCTCAGATAGTTCATGGTTATCTCACTACTCTCATTAAATTATTGTAAAACAGGTCTTGAACGACCGTTTCTCCATAACCATGGCGCAACAGGTGTTCGTAGAGCCGGGGCAGGCTGTCGATGGCGGGTAACGCCTCGATGGTCTCACAGCCGTCCCAGTCACCGCCGAGGGCGACGTTGGCTTCTCCCCCCAGCTCCAAAATATGATCCAGGTGGGCGCGCACCATGTCCAGGTCCCGACCACCCCCCACGAACTCAGTATAGAAGTTGAGACCGATCACGCCTTGATTCTCTATTATCGCAGCTATTTGCTCATCCGTCAAGTTCCTTGTGTGATTCCACACAGATTTTGCGTTGGAATGGCTGGCGATGAAAGGCCGCCGGGCCAACTCCGCCACATCCCAGAAGCCCGATTCGGACAGGTGGGACACATCCACTAGGATATGTAAATCTTCCATTTTAACCACAAATTCGCGCCCAACAGGAGATAATCCCCGCCCAGATTCCTCACAATTGGAGCCAGACAGGGCGTTAGCGTGATTCCACGTCAAATTGATCGCAACCACACCGTCCGCAGCCGCCTGTTCCAAACGGGCCGGGTCACAACCCAGCAGCTCACCGCCTTCCACCGTCAGAAAAGCTGCGGCTTTTCCTTGCCGGGTAGCCTGTTCCGCCTCATCCGCCGTGCGGCATTGAACGATTTTGTCTTGATTGCGGACCATTTGATCCTTGAAACACCGTAGGAGTGCGTGATAAGCTTGTTCTACCGAATTTTTTCCCAACGGATAACCGGTAAAGCCCTCCGCAGTCCACAGCGCAAAAAATTGGCAGTAACGGCCAAACCCCGCCGTCCGCTCCAGCGAAATCATCCCGGAGTTATGGTCTAACCCCTCATACTCCCGCCAGCACCGGGAAATGGTGTCGCAATGGGCGTCAAATACGGAAATCGGCTCCACAATGCGTTCCTCCTTCAAAAAGCGTTTTCAATATAATATATGTCCGGTTTGTCGGTGTAGACCCCCTGGGAGGCATACACCTCCGCCACGTCAAACCTGGGCTGAAGCTTAGTTGGATGGCCAATCAAATAATACTCCGCAGCGGCACGCAGCTTACGCTGCTTGGCCAGAGTTACCGCTTCACATGCCGCGCCAAACCGAGCGTTTTTCCGCAGTTTGACCTCCACGAAAGCCAGATATTGCTCATTTTTTACCACAATATCAAGCTCACCCATGCGGCATCGAAAATTCCTGGCCACCACAGTCCAGCCCTTTTTCCGCAGGTCCTCCGCCACCAAAGCCTCTCCCCACTGGCCCAGTTGGCGGGCTTCTTCCCCGCTGCTCACAGGTTTTTCAGAAAGGAGCGGCGGTGGATAGGGCTAGGCCCATGCTCCCGCAGCAGTTCATAATGGCGCTTAGTGGGATAGCCTTTGTGGCGTTCAAATTCGTATTGGGGATATCGCGCCGCCATCTCCCGCATATACCGGTCCCGGCTCACTTTTGCCAAGATAGATGCTGCGGCAATCGAAATTGACAAGCCATCCCCCTTTACAATTAATTTGTGGGCAGTACTAATAGCGCACCTCTTTCCGTGGTCTCGGTTGCCGTCAATGAGCGCAAAGTCTGCCTTAGGCGCCAACTTGTCAATGGCCGATTGTATAGCCTTTATGCGGCTGTTCAGAATGTCGATCCAGTCGATCTCCTCTGGCTCCACCCACGCCACTGACCAGGCCGTTGCTTGGTTAATAATCTGGTCATACAGAACTTCTCTCCGTTTTTCCATCACTTTTTTAGAATCGTCCAGCCAGGGCAGCTCCAGCCCATCAGGCAGAATCACCGCCCCCGCATACACGCGGCCCGCCAGCGGACCGGCCCCCGCCTCATCACAGCCACAAACGGCTTGATACCCCTGGGCCATGGCCGCATGTTCCAGCTCCCAACCGGGCACGAGACCTCTCCCCTCTCTATAAATCCTTCTGCATCTCTAGTGTAAAGCGTCCAAGCTTGCCGGCTCGAAACTCGTCCAGTAATACATTAGCCATCCGTTCGCTGTCTATTTCACCGCCAGAGATCAACATACCGCGCTTCCGAGCAGCTTGCTCCAGCAGTTCCCAGCCCCGTAGGCTGTCCATCCCTGTGAGCTTATACCGTTCTTCCAGCGCCTTTGGATACCGGTCCCGCAACAACTCCAGCAGGGCGCAGGCCAGCCCCTCGATGTCGGTCACCTCATCCTTAACAGATCCGGTAAAGGCCAAATGAAGCCCCGTGGTCTCGTCCTTAAATTTCGGCCACAGAATCCCCGGCGTATCCAACAGTTCCAGCCCCGCATCCACGCTCACCCACTGCTTGCCCCGGGTGACGCCGGGCCGGTCGCCGGCCTTAGCGGACTTGCGCTTGGCGACCTTATTGATAAAGGTAGATTTACCCACGTTGGGCACCCCTACCACCATGGCCCGGATGGGGCGGCCCACCTGGCCCTTGGTTTGCCAAGCCGCCAGCTTGTCCTTCAACACAGACTTGGCAGTGGCAGAAAATTGGGCCACACCTTTCCCAGATCTGGCGTCCGTCTCCAGCACGCCGTACCCTTTCGACTTAAACCATGCCAGCCATCGGGCAGTCATGGCCGGGTCTGCCTGATCCGCTCGATTGAAGATGATGACCCGCGGCCTGTCCCCCACAATAGCGTCGATGTCCGGATTGCGGCTGGAGACAGGGATGCGTGCATCCACCACCTCCGCCACCAGGTCCACCTGCTTTACATCGCTTTCCATTTGCCGCCGCGTCTTGGTCATGTGCCCTGGATACCACTGGATATTCATCAAATCAGCCCTCTTTTCCGCAAACTCAACGCTTTTAACAAAAAAGGAGCGGTTCACCCGCTCCTCTTTTATCGCGCAGCTTACAGGTCCTCTTTGACCTTGGCGGCCTTGCCCACGCGGTCGCGCAGGTAATACAGCTTGGCCCGGCGGACCTTACCCTTGCGGACGGTCTCCACCTTCTCAATGGTGGGAGCGTGCAGGGGGAATACCTTTTCAACGCCCACGCCGTAGGAAATGCGGCGGACGGTGAAGCTCTCCTCGATACCACCGTGCTTTTTGGCAATCACGGTGCCCTCAAACACCTGGATACGTTCGCGGCTGCCTTCCTTGACCCGGATATGCACCCGGACGGTGTCGCCCACGCGGACGGAAGGAGCTTCCTCCTTCATGTACTTGTCGCTGAATTGCTGAAGCAGATCCATTTGTATTTTCCTCCTATTTTCAGGCGTTCGTGCGTCCAAGCCGTTTGATCGCGCAGAGGACCGCCCTTTTTCAGACTTAGGTAGTTTATCACACTTCCCATGGATTTGCAAGGACTTTTTCCAGTTTCCCGGCAAAAATTTATCCTCTTCCCCGGCGCAGCACCCCCGCCAGTAACCACAGGGCGGTGAACAGCAGGGTAACATTGGCGTATTGGACGGCGGCCACCGTCCCCACACCAACCAGCACCCCCATCAGGCAACCGGACAGCACCGTCATCAACCGTTCCGCCCAATCTGTGTCCAAACGATTTGCCAATAGTCCGTACACCACCCGCCCCCCGTCCAGTGGCAGGATTGGCAGCAGGTTAAATGCCCCCACTGCTAAGCTGATCGCCGCCGCTATTCCCCACCCCAGGGCGGTGAACAGCCCCCCTGCCAGCAGATTAGCCGTCGGGCCCGCCAGAGCCACCAGTCCGTCTTGCACATAATTTAAGGGCGCGTCGTATCTAATGCGCAGCTCCGCCCCAACCACTGTCAGAGACAGCCCATCCACTTGCCCACCCAGAGCGGCGGCGACGGTAATATGCCCCAATTCATGCAGTAGGCAGGCTAGTAGGCCCCAGGGCAGCAGCCCTATCCCATCGTCCAGCCAGAACAGCACCCCCAGTAACAACAGAAAGCCGGGGCTCACCTCCACCTGAGGGCGGTTATGACAGGTCCACATAGTATGCCGGGTCCAGCCGGATGTTGTCTTTTTCTATGGTCAAGTGAAGATGGGGACCAGTGGCATTGCCGGTTTGACCCACCAGCGCCACCGTTTGCCCGCAGGCCACCTCATCTCCCTTATGCACCAGCAGCTTGCTGCAATGGGCATAAAAAGTGCTCACATTATTTTCATGGTTGATCTTCAAATAGTTGCCGAATTCGTCGCTGGTTCCGATGTATTCCACCGTACCGGAGGCAAACGCGCCGATCTCTGTTCCCTCTTCGGCGCCAATATCCAGCGCCAGATGGAACTCGTCATTTCCGTTTATGGGGCTATCCCGGTAACCAAAGCCAGAAGTAGCCGATCCGGCCACAGGCACGCAGGTCTCGCTGAGGCCCAATTCATAATAGGCAAAACTTACATTTTTTGGCAGCTTTATACCATCGTCGGTGTATTCCTGGGCCATTGCAGTCACCACGGAGGGCTGAGTGGGTTCCGGTTCAGACTCCGATGGGGCTGGCTCATAGTTCACCGGCTCGTCCTCTTTTTGAGGAAAGCCCGTCTTCTCAAGGATACCATGACTACCCAAGTACGTCAGTCCTCCGCGGTCGGTCTGGCTCAGCAGCACCATAGTAGGCGGCTGCGTCTCGACAGGCGGCTCAGGCGTCTGTTTCTCTACCTCGCCCCCTAGCAAAGTGACGCACAGCGTCTCTAAAGCTCCCTTCACCGGCTCCCCCTGAGATAAGGCAGAGCTAAACTGTTGAAACGCCGCCTGAAAATCCACATCGGCGGCGGCCAGCTCCTGCCATGCAGCTAACTGTGCGGGAAATACGCCCCGCCCGATGTACACCAGTAGAAACAGCGCCAAGCTGGCCCCCAGTTGGACAAGCCTGCGCCGGTCTCCCTCTGCCTCGCTGTTCCTCGCAGGGCGTCTGGTTCTTACGGTAGGCTGTCGTCCCCCGCGCGTCGTTGTTCTGCGTCTGGATGCCCCGTCCATCGCTGCCCCTCCTTGTCCACACAGTCTGCATTACTGTATGCCATCAGCGACGGTTTTATGCAAACCTGGGGACAGCGCGTCTGGGGAATTTACGGATTCAATTGTCTAGCAATATTACAATGTTTTGGGGGAGCTGCTTTTGAAGCGCGGCAAAGGCGCTTCTCTCATCTGTTCCCTTCCCCCAGAGGTCTTTGCCTCCATATTTGATCCCAACTGTAACCAGCGGTGCCTCTTCAAGATTTCCACAGTGGCAGACGTCTTTGTCATGGCAAATGATGTGGAGCGTTACCTGCCGTCAGTGTCTGTTTTCCAGGCTCTGCCTGGCTCAAAGGTGGCGGCACAAAACCCCTGGAACGTAATTTTTGCATTGTTCAGTTCCATATCGTGCGATAACGCTCCGAATCCGGCGTTTTTTCGAACATTTACATATTCAGCCTTTACCGTCAGCCCTTCGCCGTCGAAGCGATTCAGGGTCAGCCAAGCGTCATGGAACTCAAAACCCTCCAAACAGTTTTCTATCTGGCATGTCATAAGCGTTCCTCCTCTCCATGCCTTCGTACCGCGTCCAATCAAAAACCGCCGCAAGCGGTTCATCGCTTACGGCGGCATGGAGCGGGTGAGGGGAATCGAACCCCCGTGTTCAGCTTGGGAAGCTGACATTCTACCATTGAACTACACCCGCATGTTTTTTGTATTATAACAGACTTGAACAAGAAATGCAAGCATTTTTTACCGATACCATCCCAAATAAAAAATGTATTTTTCACAAAACCCTCTTTACAAATCAAAAAAATATTGCTATAATACACAATAACAAATCAAGGAGGTGATGACTATGAAGGTCCTCTTTCAGAATGTGCCCGTTGATATCGACGAGTTGATCTTCGCCGGAGAGACTACCGTTCCCAGCGACCGCTGAGCACGACGTATTTTCAATGGTACGAGATTTAACTCGTCCCCTCTGTGGGACGTTTTTTATTTTAGTTCGGAAAAGGGACACCGCCTAAGTTGGGCGGTGTCCCTTTTTACTTTTCTGTACGGGTTACTTTATCTACGGCCTCTGCTACGGCCTATAAAGCGGAGCAGATAGAGAAACAGGTTGATGAAATCCAAGTACAATTGGAGCGCGGAGAAAATGGACGCCTTCTGGAGCATGGCCTCGTCGCCATAGAAATACTCGTAGTTGGCCTTGATCTTCTGGGTATCATAGGCGGTAAAGCACAGGAACACCACGATACCAACCATGGTAATCGTCCGCTCCATGGCAGTCAGGTTAATGAACATACTCAGAAGGCCCGCGATGACCAGAAAAATGAGCCCGCCCACCAGCAATGGCCGCAGCCTGGACAAATCAGCTCTGGTGACACGTCCGTAGAGGGCAAAACCACCGAAAAACAGGGCGGTCAGGCCAAAGATAAAAATCAGGTTAGCCACATCATAGGCTACAAAGTACACGGAAAACACAATTCCGTTGAGGACGGAATATACCGTGAACAACATCCTGGTAACACCCACCGAACGATTCAAAATACCGGCGGACATGATCAAGACCACCGCTACCTCGGCGATCAGCAGAACGATGGGAATATAAGGGTTCGAGAAGAAGACGAATACCAGGCCGGTCATGGCCAGAGTTGCCGCCAGCAGGAACGTAACGGTTAGCCCCACAAACATCCACCCGAAGGTCCGAGCCATATACTGGTTCAACGTCAGTGCACTTTGGGCATAATCGCTGTCAAAATCGTAGCGGTTGAATTTTTGTTCTTCCATAATCAGCTCTCCTTATCCACTTGCTTCATCTGCTTCAAATTTCCAATCTTCTGCGCCCGACGGTCCAGTTCGTCCAGCACATCCTCCAAAGGAATGCCCTTCTCCGCCATCATCACCATGAGATGATAGACAAGGTCGGAAATTTCCCCCACCGTATCGCTGGAAATATCGTTTTTAGCGGCAATGATGGTTTCAGCGCACTCCTCTCCCACCTTTTTCAGAATTTTATCCAACCCTTTATCGAACAGGTAACAGGTATAAGATCCCTCCTGATGGTTGGCTTTGCGGTCGAGAACCACCGCGTAAAGCCGCTTAAGCGTATCATCCATAGCATATCCCTCCCACACTTGTTTTCATACATTATAACTCAATCTGATTGAAAAAGCAACTGTGGGCTCCTGTATGGCAGGTGGGGCCGTCAGGTACGCAAATATAGAGCAAGGTATCCGTATCGCAGTCGGTATAAATTTTCTTGACATGGAGAAAGTTTCCGCTTGTCTCCCCCTTGTTCCACAGCTTTTGTCGGCTCCGGCTCCAAAACCAGGCGGTTTGGGTCTCAATAGTTCGCTCCACCGCCTCACGGTTGGTAAAACCAAGCATGAGCACTTCCTGACTCCCCGCCTCTTGAATGATAACGGGAATTAAATCTGATTTTTGAAACAGTAACTCCAGATCAAACACACCTAGATCACCTCACTGGGATATCCCGGCTTCGCAGGAAGTCCTTTACTTGTGGCACCGTCAACTCCCCAAAGTGGAATAAGCTGGCGGCCAGCGCCGCGTCACAGCCCGTCTCTTCAAAAACCTGAGCAAAATGTTCCAGGTTCCCACAGCCTCCGGAGGCAATCACCGGGATGGATACCGCCTCCGTCACCGCCTTTGTCATCGCCAGGTCAAAGCCCGCCTTGGTGCCGTCAGCGTCCATAGAGGTGAGCAGAATCTCGCCCGCTCCCAGCCTCTGGCCCAGGCGGGCCCACTCCACCGCATCAATTCCGGTGGGTGTGCGGCCACCGGCCACTACCACCTCATACCATCCTTCGGAACGGAGTCGTGCGTCAATGGCAAGTACCACACACTGTGAGCCAAACCGTTTGGCAGCACGGGCAATCAAGGTATTATCCTTTACAGCGGAAGAGTTGACGGAAATCTTGTCCGCCCCAGCCCGGAGGAGCCGTTGGAAATCGTCTAGGGTGCGGATGCCCCCCCCCACCGTCAGGGGCACGAATACTTGGGACGCAGTGCGCTCCACCACATCGGCCACCGTCTCCCGGGCGTCGCTGGTGGCGGTGATATCCAGAAATACGATCTCGTCCGCACCCTGGTCTGAGTAGTATTTGGCCAACTCCACCGGGTCGCCCGCATCCCGGATGTTCACAAAGTTAACCCCCTTTACCACCCGGCCGTCCCGAACATCCAGGCAGGGAATAATCCGTTTTGCCAACATGAAAGGTCCTCCCTTGTCGCTGTTTTCATTGCTGGGGTCCCGCCTCCAAGACGGCTTCCGCCAAGTCGATGGTTCCGGCATAGTACGCCTTGCCGATGATGGCCCCATACAGGCCCATGTCTCGCAAACGCTTTACATCATCCAAGGTAGTGACACCGCCGGAGGCCACAATATCACATTTGACCACCTTTTGTATCGCCGCGAGTTGGTCAAAGCTGGGGCCGGACAGCATTCCGTCCGTAGCAATATCGGTGAAAATGAGGGTTTTAACCCCTTTTTCCTCCATCTTTTGGGCCAGTTCCAGACCGCTCAACCCAGAATCCTGTTCCCACCCCGCTGTCCGCACCCGTCCATTCAGGCAATCAATTCCCACGGCCACCCGGCTTCCATACCGGGCCAACGCCTCGCCCACAACCTCCGGATGGGTAACGGCGGCGGAGCCGATCACCAAGCGGGCCACGCCCGTGTCGGCCACCATGTCCACGTCCTCTAGGGTCTTGATCCCGCCACCCAATTCCACAGACAGGCCGGACTGCCGGATCACCTCGATGATATAGGGGAAATTCGCCCGTACCCCTCTGCGGGCGCCGTTCAGATCCACCATATGAATCCATTTAGCACCGGCCTGAGCAAAAGCTTTGGCAGTCTCCAACGCGCTGTCCGCCACCTGGTGAGCGGTGGAAAACTCCCCTTTTTTCAAACGGACACACCGCCCGTCCTTCATGTCAATCGCTGGAAATAAAATCATTGGCTCATTTCTCCAAAATTTCTCAAAATCTGCAAGCCCACCTCACCGCTTTTTTCCGGGTGGAACTGACACCCATATACACCGTTGTGGGCTACGGCGGCAACCACCGAAGGGCCATATTGTGTATAGGCGATTACGTCTCCCTCCTGGGCAGCATGGCCACAAAAGGAGTGCACAAAGTACACATAAACTCCATTGTCCAGTCCTCGAAACAAAGGCGAGTCATTTAGAAAACTCAGGCTGTTCCACCCAATATGGGGGAGCTTGAGGCCGGTTTTAATGCGTGTCACACACCCGCCGACAAGCCCTAAGCCTTTACAGATTTCTCCCTCGTCCCCAACATCAAACAAAAGCTGCATTCCAAGGCATATTCCTAGAATAGGTTTGCGTCCGGCTTGATTCAGCAGGGTTCTGTCAAGACCTGACCGGCGCAGCTTGTCCGCCGCGTCGGGGAACGCCCCCACCCCAGGCAAGATAATAGCATCCGCCCGCTCCAATTCCCGGGCATCACCAGTGACCAAGGTCTGACAACCAATATACGCCATAGCATTGGCCACACTTTTCAGGTTGCCCACGCCGTAGTCCACGATTGCCGTATACCTCATTATAGCGCTCCTTTTGTGGAGACCACGCCGTCTCCCTCTACCCGCACAGCTTCCTTCAACGCCATCCCCATGGACTTGAACAATGCCTCAGTGATGTGGTGGGCGTTGTCCCCATACTCACACTTTTGGTGTAAAGTAATTCCACTGTTCAATGCAAACGCCCGCATAAACTCCATCGTGAGGCAACTGTCATAACCGCCAATCAAGGGCTGAGGCATGGGCGCGTCAAAAACCAGGAAGGGCCGGTTGGAGCAATCCAGTACGGTGCGGCAAAGCGCCTCGTCCATAGGCACAAGGGCCATCCCATAGCGCCGGATACCTTTCCTGTCTCCCAATGCCGCCTTGAACGCCTGTCCCAGCACAATACCCACATCCTCCACTGTGTGGTGGCCATCCACATGCAGGTCACCCAAAGCAGACAGTTCCAACCCAAATCCGGCGTAAAAAGCCAGGGCAATGAGCATATGGTCAAAGAAACCGATGCCGGTGGACACGCTTACCTCTCCCCCGTCCAGATCAAGGGAGAGGGAGATGTCCGTCTCCTTCGTCGTGCGGGATATGGTATAAGCCCGCGGTTTTTCCGAGCCCGATAGAATGGGTACGTTCATGACGTTTTCTCCTTTTCAAACCGCACCTGAATGGAGTTTGCGTGGGCGGTGAGTTCTTCTGACCGGGCCAACGTGACGATCTCATCCTTGACCTTGGCCAGCGCTTCCCGTTCAAACTCCAAAACGCTGGTTTTCTTGACAAACGCGTCCACAGACAGCGGCGAGAAGAACCGGGCCGTCCCGGATGTGGGCAACACATGGTCGGGGCCAGCCATATAATCGCCCAGCGGCTCCGGCGTGTTGGCTCCCAGGAAAATCGCTCCGGCATTGTGCAGGAGGGGC
Source organism: uncultured Oscillospiraceae bacterium (assembly GCA_910579155.1). The sequence continues at coordinate 20,037 of CAJTTS010000006.1, forward strand.
AACACTGCCCTGGGTTCTTCCGTGACGACCTCCAGGTGCTCCGGCGCGATTTCATCCGCCAGCTTTGCGCACTCCTCCAGCGTCCCGCACACGATAGTACAGCCGTAATCCCGCAAAGACGCCTCTATGATCTCGCTCCGGCTCAAGTATTTGGTTTGGCGGATAATTTCACGGTCCACCGCCTCTGCCAGCGCCTGACTGGTGGTCAGCAGCACCGCCGAGGCCAGCGGGTCATGCTCCGCCTGACTCAGCAGGTCCGCAGCCACATATTTGGGATTGGCACTGCCGTCGGTAATGACCAGCACTTCAGAGGGACCTGCTACCATATCGATATCCAACATGCCGTAGGCCAGCCGTTTAGCGGCCGCCACATAGGCGTTGCCCGGCCCCACCAGCTTATCCACCCTGGGAATGAAGCCTGCGCCATAGGTGAGCGCCGCCACCGCCTGAACCCCGCCCACGGCAATAGCCCGATCCACCCCGGACACCCAGGCCGCAGCCAGCACCGCATCGTTGAGGTAATTGGTAGGCGGTGTCACCATAACTACTTCATCCACCCCGGCCACCTTGGCGGGCAGCACATTCATCAGCACGGAGCTGGGATAGGCCGCCCGTCCGCCGGGGACATAGACGCCCACCCGGCGCAGAGGCCGGACAATGCGTCCCACCCTGCCGCCTACCGGGCTGTCCCAGCTCACCTCCCCAAACCGGACCTCATCCAACAGACGGCTCTGATAGGCGCGGATATGGTTCGCGCTCTGCCGCAAGGCCGACAGCAGTTCCTGAGGAACCCGATTCGCGGCCTCCTCAAGCTGCTCCCTGGGAATCTCATAGGGAACCTTGTGGTCAAACTGACGGGAGTACCGCTCTACCGCCGGAAGCCCCTCCTGCCGCACATGTTCCATAACAGCCTGGACAGTGAGCTCGATATCCGCGTTTGTCTCCGCCGCCCGTGAGCGCATGGCGTCCAATTGGCGGCGTTCGGCTTTCCCGTCCGCTTTGATGATGGTTATCATGCTGATTCCCCCAAATTCTGCTCTACACGAGATAAAAAGTCCGTGATCTCGTTTTTATACAGCTTCATGGATGCGGTATTGACGATGAGTCGCGCCGAGACCTGAGCCACGTCCTCAATGGGCTCCAGGCCGTTTTCCCTCAGTGTGGCCCCCGTCTCCACGATGTCCACAATGCCGTCGGCCAGGTTCAGGATAGGCGCAAGTTCCACGCTGCCCTCAATTTTGATGATGTCCACATCCATCCCCTTGCCCTCAAAAAAAGACCGGGTAACATTGGGATATTTGGACGCAATACGCCGAGTCTTATAGGTGCCGTAAAAGTCGCTTCCTTTTTTCACCGCCAAGGCGAACCGGCAGCGGCCAAACCCCAGGTCCAGCACCTCGTAAAAGGCCCCGCCCTTTTCCAGAATGGTGTCCTTGCCCACCACCCCCAGATCACATACACCGTGCTCCACATAAGTAATGACGTCCGGGGCCTTGGCCAGCACCGCGTCCAGTGGGTAATTGGGCAGGGCGTGGATCAGCCGCCGCCCGGGATTGCGCACCGGAGAGCAGTCCAACCCCATGGCCTCAAACAGCTCAACCGACTTATCCTGCAAGCGCCCCTTGGTCAGGGCAATCCTCAGCCGTTCGCTCATAACGTCAGCCACCTCTCTCCCTCAGCCTCCAGCAGAAGCACCCGCACCGCTCCCTTCTCACGAGCCAGATTCATGGTGCTGTCCAACGTGCGGCAGGGAGACAGCTCACAGCTCCCCGCCGGCCGGCTATCCACCACCGCTAGCGCCCGTGAAAGCAGACCGGGCCCATAGTGGATGACTGCCTCCAATTTCGGTGTCTCCACCGTGAGACAAGCACCCACCGCATCCACATCTATGGCGAAGCCAGTGGCCTCTGCCTTTCGGCCAAACTGCTCCATCAGACCGTCATACCGGCCGCCGGACAGCACCGGCGCGCCTGCGCCCTCAGCATAGCCCCGAAATACCATACCGGTATAGTAATCCAACTGGTGGACCAAGCCCAGGTCAAAACGGACGCAAATCCCGTACTCAGCAGCGGACAGCTCATCATATAGCCTCCGAAGGTAATCCAGGCTGTCGCATGGCCCGGCCAGCGCTTCCGCCTCGTCCAGCACCTCTACCCCGCCGAACAGGTAGGGCAGACGCCGCAGGGCGGCATAAGCGGACTCCCCCCGGTAGGGTTCCAGCAGGTCGTTCAACAGGGCGAAATTTTTGCCCTCAATGGCGGTGCGTAGCCGCTCCAGCCCCTCCTCCGGCATCTTCATCCGCCCCGCCAGCGCCCGATAGAACCCGGCGTGGCCCAGCTCAATATGGAATTGCTTCAGGCCGCAACAGCGCAAAGCGTCCACCGCCATAGCCACCATTTCCAAATCAGCCTTTTCCCCTACCGCGCCAATCATCTCCACGCCGCATTGGGCGATCTCATTGCTGCCACCCTGGTGGGCCTGTCCGGAACGGAACACGGTCTGATCGTAATACAGCCGCTGGGGCAGGGCCAGGTTTTTCAGCTTCGTTGCCGCTACCCTTGCGATGGGGGCGGTGCAGTCCGGCCGCATGACCATGATTTTTCCCGAACGGTCGATGATTTTCAGCATGGATTCCTGGGGGATAGGGTTTCCGGATTGGACAAACAGGTCGTAAAACTCCACCTCAGGGGTGATGACCTCAGTGTAGCCCCGGCGGCGGAACAGCTCCACCAGAGCGGACTGCACCTGGCGGCGTTCCAAGCACTCGGAGAACAACCTGTCACGGGTGCCCTCGGGGGTGTTGATGTGGATATTCATTGGGATAGCCTCCAAATTCTTTAGCTCGCTAACGCGATGAATTATACCACATCCCCACCGCTCTGTCAACCCCGAACAATTTAAATTGCTATTTCCAGTAGTTCAGCAATTCTTTGTCTATCATAGAGACCCGCTCATTCCCTGCAATTTTACTGAGTAAAGCTACTTTTTTGATTTCATCTCGATCTATCCTCTGGGTCTCAATCGTTTGTAAATATTCTATGGGCAGCGTCACCCCATACAGGCCGCCATACTCCTCATGCCATTCCGAATTAAAATATCCAGGGGCCAGACGATAGCGCGCCAGCCCAAGAAAACGGAACTCGACGCCGTCAAGCCCCAATTCCTCCCAGCACTCCCGCAGAATACAATCGCGGAGCGTCTCCCCCTCTTCCCGGCAGCCGCCGAAAATTTCCCAGTCCTGCCGGTAGTTATTCCAGCCCATCAAATAGTCGTTTCCAACACTTACGACCAGAAGGCAGTGCGTGACGGGCCTATAGCTTAAATCCGCGCGATCTTCCCCGCATACGATGAAGTCAAGAAGCTCATTGCCCCTGTCATCCTTTAAAATCATCCCGTTCCATCCCTTTTCTTAAAACAGACTGAACTGACTGCTGTCCGGCAGATTCCCAAAGGCCCCCGCGTCCTTGAGCTGGGCTAAGTGGGTGCCAGACACCTTGGTGCAGGTCAGAGAAAACTCCTCAATGGATAAGAAGTCCTTCCCCTTCCGCTTTTCCACAATGTCATCTCCCACCGTCTCACCCAGGCCCGCTACCGAAGTGAAGGGCGGAATCAGTGCCTTCTTTTCCTCATCCACCAAAAACTTCGTAGATTCGGAACGGCAAATATCCATTCGGGCAAAGGTGAATCCCCGGAGGTAGAACTCATAGCACACCTCCAGCGTGGTGAGCATGTCTTCCTCCACCGCTGTGGGCCGGTCCTTTTTATCCTTGGCGTTCTTTTTGGCGTTGATCTCCGCCATCTTTCGCTTGACCACTTCCATTCCCCGGCACATGTACTTCTCATCAAAGGCCTTGGCCCGGATGGAGAAATAGGTGGCGTAAAACGCCAGCGGACGATGCACCTTGAACCAAGCAATGCGGAACGCCATCATAACGTAGGCCACCGCGTGGGCCTTGGGGAACAGATAGGCGATTTTAGCCAGCGAGTCGATGTACCACTCCGGCACATTGTGCTCTTTCATGGTCTCCACCCAACCGTCCTGGAAGCCGCCCTTTTTTACCTTGCCTTTTCGGACGGCCTCCATGATCTTGAACGCCAGTTTGGCATCCACCCCTTTGGAAATGAGATAGAGCATGATATCGTCGCGGCACCCCACGCACTCCTGAGCTCCCGCCGTCCCGCTAATGATAAGGTCCCGGGCGTTGCCCAGCCACACGTCGGTGCCATGGGTAAAGCCGGAGATACGCAGCAGGGTATCGAACTGAACGGGCTGGGTCTCTTCCAGCACGCCGCGGGTAAAACTGGTGTTGAACTCCGGCACCGCCACCGCCCCCGTGGGCCCCAAAATCGGATCATTGGTGTAACCCAAGTACTCCGATGTGGTGAACAGGCTCATGGTTTTGGGGTCATCCAGGGAGATTTTTTGTGCGTCTACCCCCGTCAAATCCTCCAGCATCCGGATCATGGACGGATCATCGTGGCCCAACATATCCAACTTGAGCAAGTTGGACTCCATGGAGTGGTATTCAAAGTGCGTGGTGATGATGTCCGAATCCTTGTCGTCCGCCGGATGCTGAGCGGGGCAAAAGTCATAGATTTCCTTGTCTTGGGGAATGACCACCATGCCGCCGGGGTGTTGTCCGGTGGTGCGCTTGACCCCTTCACAACCCTTGGCCAGCCGCAGTACCTCCGCGAAGGGTACGTCCACCCGCCCTACTTGCTCCAGATATTTTTTGACATAGCCGATGGCCGTCTTCTCCGCCACAGTGCCGATGGTTCCCGCGCGGAACACATGCTCCTTGCCGAACAGCTCGAAGGTGTATTTGTGGGCGCTGGACTGGTACTCGCCAGAAAAGTTTAGGTCGATGTCGGGCACCTTGTCCCCGCCAAACCCCAGGAAGGTCTCAAAGGGGATGTTGAAGCCATCCTTCTCGTAATCCGCGCCGCAGACCGGACACTTCATGTCCGGCATATCCGCGCCGCAGCCATAGGGATGGGCGGGGTCCTGGGCGTAGTCGAAATCGGCGTGCTTGCAATTTGGGCAGCGGTAGTGGGCGGGCAGGGAGTTCACCTCGGTAATACCCGACATAAACGCCACCAAAGACGAGCCCACCGACCCACGAGAGCCCACCAAATAGCCATGCTCCAGGGAGTTCTGAACCAGCTTTTGGGCTGACATATAGATGACATCATATTTACAACGGATGATGTCCACCAACTCCGCATTGATGCGGTCCACCACGATCTGAGGCGGATGATCGCCGTAAAGGGAATGAGCCTTACCCCACACCAAATCTTTCAGTTCACCATCGGAATTCTCCAATTTTGGGGCGAAAAGTCCATCCGGCAGGGGCCGCACGTTGTCGCACCAGTCCGCGATCAGCGTGGGGTTGTCCACCACCACCTCATGGGCCTTGTCTTTGCCCAGATAGGAGAACTCCTCCAGCATTTCGTCAGTGGTACGAAAATAAAGCGGGTTGGGCTGATCTGCGTCCTCAAACTCCTTAGCCGCCAGCAAAATATGGCGATAGATCTCATCCTCAGGTTCCATAAAATGGACGTCCCCCGTGGCGCACACCGGCTTGCCCAGCCGTTCCCCCAGCGCCACCACCCGGCGGTTGAAGGCCCGGAGGTCCTCCCTGTCCCGGGCAATACACTTACCTTCCTTATCGGGGCGGAGCATATAGGCATTGTTGGACAGCGGCTGAATCTCCAGGTAATCATACCAGGCCGCGATGCGCTCCAGCTCCCGGTCGTCCTTTCCGTCGATCACCGCCCGAAACAGCTCCCCCGCCTCGCAGGCGGACCCAATGATAAGCCCCTCCCGGTTCTCGTCCACCAGGGATTTGGGCATGATGGGGAAACGGTTAAAATGATCCAAATGGGCCTTGGACACCAATTTATAAAGATTACGCAGGCCGGTCTGATTCTTTGCGAGGATAATCAGGTGGTACGGGGACCGCCGTCCACGACCGCCCCTTTTTTTTCCTGCGAACACCCGGTTAATTTGCGCAGCCCTTTCAACGTTCTGTTTCCGGAGCATGGAAATCAAGGCGACCAGAATCAGGCCGCAGGTTTCCGCATCGTCAAAGGCCCGGTGGTGCTGGAACGGCGGCAGGCCCAGCGCATTGGCCACCGTATCCAGTTTGTGGTTGGGCAGCTTGGGACACAGATACTGAGCCAGCACAAGGGTATCGAAGTACAGCGGGTCAAACCGGCGGCCGGAACGGGCGCAGTATTCCCGGACGAAACCGGTGTCAAACGCCGCATTGTGGGCGCACAGAGGCAGGTCTCCCGCCCAATCCAGAAACGCATCCACCGCCTCTGCCGGATTGGGCGCACCCTTCAGCAGCTCGTCGGTGATTCCGGTAAGGGACACGGTTTTTGCGCTGAGAGGGTGCCCTGGCTGGGCAAAGGACGTAAACTTGTCCACCACTTCCCCGCCCCGGATACGTACCGCGCCGATCTCAATGATGGCGTCGGTCTTTGTGTCCAGGCCGGTGGTCTCCAGGTCAAAGGCCACGAACTCTCCATCCAACGGCATATCCCCTGGGCCGTGGACCGGCGTGAGCTCGTCCACGTCGTTTTGGTAGTACGCCTCCACGCCGTACAACACCTTGATCTTCTCTCCCCGACCGGAGGCGTTATAAGCGTCCGGAAAGGACTGAACCACCCCGTGGTCGGTGATGGCGATGGCTGGATGTCCCCACTCGATAGCCTTCTTCACGACCTCTTTTGTGTCGCAAAGCGCGTCCATCTGAGACATTTTGGTATGTAAATGCAGTTCCACCCGCTTTTCTGGGACGGTATCCTTCCGCCCATCCGGTTTTGGAACCTCAGCAATGCCATAGGGCTCCAGCACCAAATCGTTGTTTTCAAACTTGCCCAGATTGGGCCTTCCCTGAATTTGGAGGCACTGGCCCTTTTTCACCTGTTCGATGATAGGCTTGGCCTCTTCCGCCTCCATATATTTGGTAACCCGGATGGAGCTGGTGAAGTCGGTGATGTCGAAGCACACCGCCCAGGACTTCCGCCGGGGAAACTCCCGGTGCTCCACATTGAATACCTCGCCCTCCACCAGTACCCCGCTCATGTCCAATGTAAGCTCACGGAGGGGAGTCGGCTTTTTCTTGGCGGTGATTCTTCCGTAAATTACCTTTTCGCGCTTCTTTTTTCCGCTGCCGCCAGCCGGGGCCGAGGCTCCCTTTCCCATCAGCTTCCGGCGCATCGCCTTCATCTGAGATTCCAAGTCTTGGGAAGGCTCTTTCCTAGGGACTTGGGTCTCCGTCGCGGCCTCAGTCTTTTTTACCCCTGGTTCCGGCACGGGCCTTTCTGCTGGCCCCGGTACGGTTTTTCCCTCGTGATGGTGCTTTTCCTCCTCCGTTTTTTCCGGTTCACCGGCCTGAGGCTGGTCCACCGCCACCGTGGCCGCGTTGAGCCCAAACGCCTGCTTCAATCCATCCGCCGCCTGGGACAGGATATCCTGAGACACCACGGCGCCGTTGGCAATCACCTCCATGGCCCGCTGGGCCTTGAGCACCCGCACCCGAACAGGATAGCTCCCTAAAGCTGCCAAAACCCCTTCCGGGAAGGGGCAGTTGGCAAAGGTCTGTTGAAATGTTGGCATACCAGCCGTCATATGTCTCTCTCCCTATCTATCGCCGGCTTCAATGGCATAGCAGGCGCAGTCACACTCGCCCTGGTTGTTCCGGTTCGCCTTTTCCTGAATCTCCTCAAACTTCATGCCGCACTTGCGCATAACGCCGCCGGAATGGGGGTTGTTCACGTCATGGCGGGCCACAATCCGCTCCACCCCCACCCGGTCGAACAGGAAATCAATCACCGCGCCCAGCGCCTCGGACATGATCCCCTGATGCCACCAGCGACTACCCATGCAGTAGCCGATCTCCGGGCTATCCCCATTCTCACGCCAGTGGCACACATCGATGCTCCCGATGGGCTGAGGGCCGTTTTCCTTTAAAACAATCGCCCATCTGTAACAGTCATCCTTTGAATACTGAGGGACCCACTCCTCCAGTATTTTCCTGGTCACCGACACATCGCTGTGGGTAGGCCACGTTAAATATTTTGTCACTTCTGCGTCACCGGCCCAGTTATCAAACATGGCCTGGGCGTCCGACAGATCAAACCGGCGCAAAACCAGCCTCTCAGTCTCTATGTACTGTGCTCCAACATGGTTCATGATGTTCTCCCCCTATAATTCTTCGATCAGCCTCATCAGCCCAGGCACCAACTGATCCTCAGGCACCTTGTCCACAATCTGGCCGCGCTTGAACAGCACGCCCTCGCCTTTGCCACCTGCCAGCCCCACATCTGCGTGGCTGGCTTCGCCGGGGCCATTGACCACACACCCCATCACCGCCACGGTGACGGGCTTGTCCACACCCTTTAAAAGCTCCTCCACCTGCCTGGCCATGGGGATCAGGTCGATCTGGGTTCGCCCGCAGGTGGGGCAGGAGATCAACTCCGGCCCCTCCCGGCGCAGGCCGATGGCTTTCAGGATTTTCCGGGCAGCATAGACCTCCTCCACCGGGTCGGCGGTGAGGCTTACCCGGAGAGTATCCCCGATCCCCAACGCCAGCAGCCCGCCGATGCCCGTTGCTGCCTTCAGCTCACCGATTTCCCGTGTCCCCGCCTCGGTAACGCCCAAATGCAAAGGATAGTCGTACTGCTCCGCCATCAACTGGTAGGCACGCATGGTGGTCGGCACGGAGGAGGTTTTCAGCGACACGCAAATGTCTTCGAAGCCGTATCGTTCCAGTAGCTTGATGTGCCCCAGGGCGCTCTCCACCATAGCCTCCGGGGCAGGGCCGCCATATTTGGCCAGCAGTTCCTTTTCCAGCGACCCGCCGTTTACCCCCACCCGGATGGGGATGTCGCGTTCCTTGCAGGTCCTGGCCACCGCTTCCACCCGTTCCGGTGCGCCGATGTTGCCCGGATTGATACGGATTTTGTCGATCCCCTGCTCTGCCGCCTCCAAGGCAAGACGGTAGTCAAAATGGATATCCGCCACCAGCGGCACAGGGCTGCCCGCTACCAGCGCTCCGACGGCTGCAGCCGCTCTCATGTCGGGCACCGCCACCCGGACAATGTCGCACCCTGCCGCAGCCAACATTCTGATTTGGGAGAGGGTGGCTTCCACATCATGGGTGGGCGTGTTTGTCATGGACTGGATGGAAACAGGAGCGCCCCCGCCGATGGGGACGCCTCCCACACTGATCTGTCTGCTCATTGTAAACACCTGCCTAAGCGAAAATATTCCACACATCGTGCAGGGCCACCGCCGCCATCAACGCGAGCAGTACCACAAATGCTCCGGCATGGACATAGCCCTCATATTTCTCCGGGATACGGCGGCGGCTCACCGCATAAATCACCCCGTTGAGCAAAACAAAAAAGATACGCCCGCCGTCCAGCGCCGGAATAGGCAGCAAGTTCATCACCGCCAGATTGACGGCAATGAGCGCCATAAAATAGAGCACCTGCCACACACCCATGACCACCGTTTTCGATTGGGAGCCCACCTCGGATACCACATCCACCACACCGATGACCCCGGACAGCTCGGATACCGCCACCCGTCCCGTCACCAGGTCGCCCAAACTCATCCAGACGATGCGCACAAAATAGCAGGTCTGGGCAAAGCCCTGGCCGATCCGCTCCGGGATGGACAGCTCATCTACCTGGCCGAAAACCAAGCCGAAGCCGTGGTATTGTCTACCCTCAAACTCGTAGTCGTAACGGCCCAAGGGAAAATCATTCAGCGTGACACGCTCTCCGTCCCGCAACACCACCAGATCGATGCCGTTTCCATCGTTCCGGGAGAAGTAGGTCTGCATATCGGCATACAGCCAGATTCCGTGACCGTCCACCTCAACAATGCGGTCGCCTACCAGGAGGCCATCCGCACCTTCATGCTGAAAGCCATCGATAAACTGGGTGATGACAGGCGCCCGCACCTGGCTGACTCCCAAAAACAGCGCCACCGCAATTACCAGGCCCAGCAAAAAGTTCATAAATGACCCGGCGCACAGGATGATGATCTTCTTCCACCCCGCCTGACGGGCAAAGGCTCTGGGGTCGCCGGTATCCTCATCCTCCCCCTCCATGGCGCAATAGCCACCAATGGGGAACGCACGCAAGCTGTAAAGGGTTTCTCTTTTCTGCTTGCTCCACAGAAGGGGGCCCATGCCGATGGCAAACTCGTTTACCTTCACGCCCAACAACTTTGCGGTGAAAAAGTGTCCAAACTCGTGGATGGCAATGAGGATGCCAAACAACAGAATTGCCAGCAGGACATAAAGAAATCTCGCCAAGATCAAGTCACCTCACAGATTCATAAACCGCCTCGCGAGCGGCGCGATCAGCGTCCAGAATGTCATCCAGGCCGGGAGCCGCCAGCGTGGGCACCCGGCTCAAAGCAACCTCTACCAGCCTGGGAATATCCAGGAAAGCGATTTTGTCTTCCAGGAAGAGGGCCACCGCCGCCTCGTTGGCGCCGTTGAGGATGGCGGTGGACGTGCCCCCTTTCTCAGCGCACTCCAACGCCAGCCCCAGACACCGGAAGGTCTCCGGATCCGGTTTTTGGAAGGTCAGCGGTGGGCAGACCAATAAGTCCAGCGCCTTAGCCGGCCCTGCCATCCGTTCCGGCCAGGTAAGGGCGTACTGGATGGGCAAGCACATATCCGCGCTGCCTAACTGAGCCAGAATCGCCCCGTCCTCAAATTCCACCAGAGAGTGGACGATGCTCTCCCGATGCACCACAATCTGAATGCGCTCCGGGGGCATGGCGTACAGCCGCATGGCCTCAATGAACTCCAGTCCCTTATTCATCAGGGTAGCGGAGTCAATGGTAATTTTCGCCCCCATGGCCCAGTTTGGGTGTTTCAGCGCTTGCTCTTTTGTGACAAGGAAAAGTTCTTTACTGTCCTTTCCATAGAAGGGCCCACCGGAGGCGGTGATGATAAGCCGCCGCACCTCGCCCCGATTTTTGCACCCTTGCAGGCATTGGAAGATAGCGGAGTGCTCCGAATCCACGGGAACGATCTCCGCACCTTTTTCCTTTGCCCGCGCCATCACCAGCTCCCCGGCGCAAACCAAGGTTTCCTTGTTTGCCAAAGCAATCCGCTTACCGCAATCAATGGCGGCAAGGGTGGGTTTCAGCCCCGCTATCCCCACAACGGCGATGACCGCCGTGGCCGCCTCGGGCAAGGAAGCAGCCTCCAGCAATCCCGCTTCCCCTGCCAGCACCTTGACCCCGGTGTCCGCCAGCCGTACCCGCAGATCGGCCGCAGCCCTTTCATCCACCGCCACCGCCATCTGCGGCCTGAACTGCCGGGCCTGGGCCTCGGCCAGCTCCACGCTTTGGTTCACCGCGATGGCGGCCACATCATAACCGCAGACCTCGGCCACTTTCAGCGTCTGTCGCCCAATGGAACCGCTGGAGCCTAACACAGAAATTGTCCGCTTCATGTTACTACCTCATAAAATACCGGCAAGCACTGCACGATAAACAGCACCACCGGCCCGCAGAAAATCATGCTGTCAAACCGATCCAGCATCCCACCATGTCCGGGCAGGAGGTGGCCGTAATCCTTCACGCCATACTGCCGTTTAATAAAGGAAAACGCCAAGTCGCCCACCTCGGTGGCCAGCGCACCGAACAGCCCGCACAGAGCCAGCGACAGCAGGTTGACGCTAGCCGCCGCTATTTTGCTGGCCACCAGACCATAGAGGATTGCGAATACCACTCCAGTGGCAAATCCGCCGATATATCCCTCCACGCTTTTGTTGGGGCTGACTTTTGTGATGCCCCGATGCTTTCCTAAAAATACCCCGGCAAAATAGGCCCCCGCGTCGGTGACAAAGGTCAGTAATACCGCCAGCAGCACCAGGTATTTCCCATGGTCCATCCGCCGCAGCTCCACCAGGGCGGACAGGCCCAGGGGAATGATAATTCCCGCAAACATCGCCGTCAGCACATGGAAAAAACCGACGGGGACTCCGTCTTCACCATAAGCCCGGATGGCACACAAAAAGCACACCGCCGTCACCACAAAAGAGAGCAGATTCACATAGGACATGCCGAAGTCCGCCCAGCTTCCAAGGGGCAGCAGGGCGGCAGACCCAATGGTCACGATTTTCATGGACAGGGTGATTTTCCCCTCTCCTGCCGCCCGCAGCAGCTCAAAGGCAGCCATGGCCGAGATGAAGCATACCAGCGCCGTCCATGCCAGCGCCGGCGGCACCAGCATGATCCACAGCATAATGGGGACAAAAATACACGCCACGATGATCCGTTTTGCCATCTCACACACCTCCATACCGCCGGGAGCGGCCCTGATAGGCCGCCAAGGCGCGCAGGAAATCCTCTTTGCTGAAATCAGGCCAAAGCACATCAGTCACATAAAACTCCGCATAAGCCGACTGCCACAGCAGGAAATTGGACAGGCGTACCTCTCCGCTGGGACGGATGATGAGGTCGGGATCAGGCACTCCGGCTGAGTAAAGGTAACCTCCAAAGGCTTCCTCGGTCAGATGCCCAGGGTCCGCCCTGCCCTCCACACAGTCCAGCGCGAACGCCTTTGCCGCCCGGACCAGCTCGTCCCGACCGCCGTAGTTCAGGCAGATGTTCACCTGGCAGCCATCATAACCCTTGGAAATCTCCTCTGTCTCCCGGCACAGGGCCCGGAGATGGGGCGCCAGTGGGGACAGGTCGCCGAAAAAGGCCATCTTTACCTTGTCCTTCGCCATGGTCTCAATGGCCTCGTGGAGATACTTTTCCAACAGATTCATAATGGATGTCACCTCATCGGCGGGCCGCTTCCAGTTCTCTGTGGAGAAGGCGTATACCGTTAAATAGTCCAGCCCCAGCTCCTTGGCAAAGGTGGCAATGTTCCGAAAGGTCTCCGCCCCGGCGGCGTGGCCCGCTTTCCGGGGCAGTCCACGGCTTTTCGCCCAGCGGCCGTTGCCATCCATGATAATGGCCACATGGCGTGGCAGATGTTCCAGATCAACCTTGGGCGTCCCGGCCCGCTGGCGACGAAAGAATGCCATACACACCCATCCTAACTTTATTGATAGTGTTGACAAAAAAGAACTCTGTCATAAGCTCTAAGTACCCAGACAGCATACAAGGGGGGCGCACCCCCCTTGATATGCGCTGAAAACATGAATCAGACCGCCATCAGTTCCTTCTCTTTGGCGGCGGTGAGAGTGTCGATCTCCTTGCAGCGCTTGTCCGTCAGCTCTTGGAGCTCTTTCTCATCCTCTTTCCTGTCATCCTCGGTGATCTCAGACTTCTTTTCCAGGGCCTTGAGCTTGTCCATAGCGTCCCGGCGGATGTTACGGATGGCTACCTTACCGCTCTCACCGTACTTGCGCACTTGCTTGGTCAGCTCCACGCGGCGCTCCTCGGTGAGCTGGGGGAAGGACAGACGAATCACCCGCCCGTCGTTTTGGGGGTTGATACCCAGATCGGAGGTCTGGATGGCTTTCTCAATGGCTTTTAAAATACTGCTGTCCCAAGGCTGAATCTGGAGGGTACGAGGGTCGGGGGTGGAGATACTGGCCACTTGCTGGATGGGGGTGGGGGTACCGTAGTACTCCACTTGAATGCGGTCCAGCACGCCGGCATTGGCACGCCCCGCCCGCACACTGGCAAAGTCACCCTTTACCGATTCGATGGTCTTGCTCATTTTCTCATCGTAGCTTTTGCAGAATTCAGTCATGATTCTTTCCTCCTATATCCTTTACAATAGTACCTATTTTCTCCCCGTGTACCACACGGAGAATATTTTCCGGGTCCTTCAGCGCAAAGAGGATAATGGGAATGTTGTTGTCCATGCACAGGGACGTGGCCGTGGAGTCCATGACCCCCAGGTGGCGGGCCAGCACGTCGTCATAAGTGATGCTGTCGTACTTCACCGCCTCCGGGTCCTTCAACGGGTCGGCGCTGTATACGCCGTCCACGTTCTTGGCAAGCAGGATGATATCCGCATTGATCTCCGCCGCCCGCAGCACCGCCGCCGTGTCGGTGGAGAAAAACGGGCTTCCCGTGCCACATCCGAAGATGACCACTCTCCCCTTCTCCAGATGCCGGATGGCCTTGGAGCGGACGTAGGGCTCCGCCATGGCGCGCATCTCGATGGCGGTCTGAACCCGCACATCCACGCCCTTGCGCTCCAGCACGTCGGCCAGGGCCAGACAGTTGATGGCGGTGGCAAGCATACCCATATGGTCCGCCCGAACCCGTTCGTGCATCCCCTTTCCGTCCTTCAGGCCGCGCCAGAAGTTGCCGCCGCCTACCACGATGCCCACCTGGACGCCCTCGTCGGCGCAGCGGGCCACCACGTCGCACACTCGCTCAATCACGTCGAAGTCCAGGCCGCGGCCCGCTTCACCGCCCAGCGCCTCGCCGCTGACCTTCAGCAGCACACGCTTGTATTTCAGCTCACTCATGGCATTCATCCTCTCTCATCCCAGATTTTAATGATACTCATGGCAGTATTATACTGGAAAACCTTCCATTTGCCTAGGGGCTAAATGAAAATTTTCCGTGTATTTTTCTCTGCCTCCGGATGGGACAGCCTCCCAGTCTCATAGAATCAATGGAGCAGGAAAAAGGAGGGCATACTATGATCTGCCGCATTGCGGAGCTGCAATACAAGGAGATCATCGACATCACCAGCGGCGCCCGGTACGGGTTTGTCAGCGACGTGGAGTTGGATCTGGACCGGGGCGCTATTGAGGCGGTCATCATCCGGGGACGGCCTCGGCTCTGGGGCCTGCTGGGCCGGGAACCAGACTGGGTTTTCCCCTGGACGGCCGTCCGCCGTGTCGGGGAGGATATTATTTTGGTGGACGCCGCCTCACTGGACAGCGGAGAGCGGGAAAACGCACGCTTTTTTCTCAACAATTGGTGAAAAAACGCTTGCGTTCCACCATAACTTGTGGTAAAATATTGAGGCATTCCGCACGAGAGCCGATTTTTCGCCCGGTGCCTTCCCAGGGAGGTGGGCGGGAAAAATGAAGCTTTCGGAGGTAAAAACCAAAAAACAGGAGGAAATATCAATGGCAGTCGTATCTATGAAGCAACTTTTGGAGGCCGGCGTGCATTTTGGCCACCAGACCCGTCGGTGGAACCCCAAAATGGCCACCTACATCTACACGGAGCGAAACGGCATCTATATCATCGACCTGCAGAAAACCGTGAAGAAGCTGGAGGAGGCCTACAACTTCGTGAAGGAACTGTCCAGCAACGGCCAGTCCCTGCTGTTCGTGGGCACCAAGAAGCAGGCCCAGGATGCCATCCGTGAGGAGGCTACCCGCTGCGGTATGTTCTACGTCAACGCCCGTTGGCTGGGCGGCATGATGACTAACTTTAAGACCATGCGCACCCGCGTGGACCGCCTGAACCAGCTCAAGAAGATGCAGGAGGACGGCACCTTCGATATGCTCCCCAAGAAGGAAGTCATGAAGCTGTTGGGCGAGATCAGCAAGCTGGAGAAGTACCTGGGCGGCGTGGTCGAGATGCGCAAGCTCCCCGGCGCTCTGTTCGTGGTTGACCCCCGCAAGGAGCGCAACGCCATCAACGAGGCCCGCAAGCTGAACATTCCCATTGTTGCCATCGTGGACACCAACTGCGATCCTGACGAGATCAACTACGTCATCCCCGGCAACGACGACGCCATCCGCGCCATTAAGCTGATCTCCTCCGTCATGGCCAACGCCGTACAGGAGGGCCGTCAGGGCCAGGACGCCGCCCCCGCCGCCGAGAAGACTGAGGAGTCCGCTCCTGCTGCGGAATAAGCCAATCCCCTACCCTGGCTGAGCGTTTTAATTCTCAAGCGCCCGCCCACGCGGGCGGGCGCTTTCTTTTACTAATCTATTTTGGAGGTAACAATATTATGGCAATCACGGCTCAAGATGTAAAGAATCTGCGCGAAATGACCGGCGTGGGCATGATGGACTGCAAGAAGGCCTTGGCCGCTTCTGACGGCGACATGGACAAGGCTATTGAGTGGCTGCGCGAAAAGGGTCTGGCCGCTTCTGCCAAGAAGGCCGGTCGCATCGCTGCCGAGGGCATGGCCTATGCCTCCGTCATCGACGGTGTGGGCGTGGTGGTCGAGGTCAACGCCGAGACCGACTTCGTAGGCAAAAATGAGAAATTTGTGGACTTCGTCAAGGGTGTGGCCGCCACCGTGGCCGCCTGCGCTCCCGCCGACTTGGACGCGCTGATGGAGTGCAAATACAATGGCACCGATCTCACCGTCACCCAGCAGCAACAGGAGATGGTGCTGGTCATCGGCGAGAATATCAAGGTTCGCCGTTTCGCCCGCTTTGCTGACGGCGTGTCCGTGCCCTATATCCATGCCGGCGGCAAGATCGGTGTGCTGGTCAACCTGGAAGTCACCGGCGGCATCGACGCCAACGAGATCGGCAAGGACTTGGCTATGCAGATCGCCGCCCTGAACCCCCGTTTCTTGGACAAGAGCCAGGTCACTCAGGAGGTCCTGGACGAAGAGAAGAAGATTCTTCTGGCTCAGATGTCTAACGATCCCAAAATGGCCAGTAAGCCCGACCAGGTCAAGGAAAAGATCGTTATGGGCAAGCTGAATAAGTTCTACACTGAGAACTGCCTGCTTCAGCAAACCTTCGTCAAGGACAACGAGGTTACTGTGGAGCAATATGTGAACTCCGCCGCTAAAAAGCTTGGCGGTGCCGTCACCTTGAAGGACGCCGTCCGTTTTGAGAAGGGCGAGGGAATCGAAAAGAAGCAGGAGAACTTTGCCGAGGAGATTGCAAAGCTGGCAAAGTAACCAATTTTGAGCCTGCCCCACCCAAAACCATCCCAATTTTGTCCCTTTCCGAGCAGCGTTGAGAGCAAGCCCTGAGTAAAAAAGAAGAGTCCAGAGTAGTTCATTGCGAATTGCTCTGGGCTCTTTTTTGTTGCTCTTTTGGCGGCGGGCCGGGGTAATTCGGATGGTTTTTGATAGAAAAAATTGAGAGCCGGTGCCTGACCATTCTTTGGACAAGCCCTGTTGGGAGGGCGTTGGGAGTGAGTTTGGGAGGGTGCGCTGGAGGACATTTTTGAGCGAAGAAAATGCCCAAACGAAAAGTAAGAGGCACATAGTGTTTCGGGATAAATCGAATTATTCCGAGATTTTGACGCAAAAATTTGATTTAATCCGAATTTTTGCAGGCGAAATAGTCAATGTCTGCGTTTACACAAAATTTTCTGACGGGCCGGAAAACGTGGTGTTCCTCGGGCCGCCTGGTGCAGGCAAGCCCCACCTGGCCTCCGCCCTGGGCCTTGAGGCCGCCCAGCACCGCTTTTCTACCTACTACATCAACTGTCATCAGCTCATCGAACAACTTAAGAAGGCCCATTTCGAGAACCGTTTGCCGGACAAGCTCAGGGTCTTGGCCAAGTACAAGATGCTCATCATTGACGAGATCGGCTACCTCCCCATGGACATCCAGGGCGCAAATTTGTTCTTCCAGCTTATTGCAAGGAGATATGAGAAGACGTCTACCGTCTTTACCTCCAACAAGACCTTCTCCCGGTGGAACGAGGTCTTTGCCGACGTCACCATCGCCTCCGCAATTTTAGACCGCGTCCTGCATCACTGCACCGTCATCAACATCAAGGGTGAGTCTTACCGTCTGAAGGAGCGCAAGAAATTTATGCGCCAGAAGCAGCAGATCGTGAACACCCTTTTCGAGCAGGGATGCACCTGATTTTCGTTATCCCTCCCCGCCGAAAAACGACAAAATTTGTTCGGCGTTTTCTAACAATTTTAGATTGGCGTTGACACTTTTTAGCGCAAATGAATCAGGGCATAAAACCTTCAAAGATCGAGGTCACCCCTGCCCTGTCCAACTGATCCATCACCGACGGGGCTCGCACCGTCCAAGCGACCTCATGGACGCCGTACAGCGTCCGCATCAACCGCAGACCGGCATTATCACGATCCTGCCATTTGTAGGCGATGAAATCTGGGCGGGTCAATGAGGTGGTCAGCAGGTTGGTCAGCAGGAATTTCGTCGGCAGGGACAGATTCCCTGCCTCACTATCCTTCAGGAAGTTCTGGCTCAACTGCCCCCGGAGGACATGGGGATATCGCTCCTTCAGCCGCAGTAGAACCGCCGGATGGAAAGATTCCAGACAATATGTACCATTCCACCCTTCCAGCGCAGAAATGACCGCGTCGGTCAGAGCGTTGGCATTTCCCCGCTCCACCTTTAGCTCAATAACCAGGGGCGTTTTGCCTGCAAACAGGTCCAGCGCATCCTGAAACAGTGGAATACGCTCCTCCGTTCCCATCAAGGGATAGTCCTCTAACTCCGCGGCGGTGAGGTTCTCAATATATATGTCCTTGCCGCACACCCGGCTTAAGTTACTGTCATGAACCACCGCCAGATTCCCGTCCGCCATCAGGTGAACGTCCAGTTCCGCGCCAAATCCGTGCTCAATTGCCCTTCGGAAGGCCGCCATGGAATTTTCCGGGACTCCACGCTCTGAATCGTGCAGGCCCCGGTGGGCAAAGCGAACACCCTCAAGCCGCTCCCATCCCGGCCAGTTTTGCCGGGGCCGGAGCAGCGCACACCAGACCCCGGCAGCGCCCAGACAGCCAAGTCCAATCTTTGTAAGCGTTTTCATCCCAACATCTCCTTTATGATCTACGTCAGTCGTCCATATCCTCAAAGGCGTTCAGACCGGTCTTGACTTCCGCTTTGCTGTCGCCATGGCGGACAAACAGCATGGTTACAAAACTCATGCTCACAAAGAAAGCCGCATAGGGAAACAGCACCTGGTAACTGATATGCTTCATCAGCGACCCCGCCAGCACCGGTGTGATGACCTGAGCGGTCATGGAGGCGGTGTAGTAATAGCCGGTAAATTTGCCCACGTCCGATCCCTTACACATCTCTACCACCATGGGCAGGGAGTTGACGTTGATGGCCGCCCAAGCCAACCCCACCAAGGCAAAAGCCAAGTACATGAGCGGAGTGATGGTGCTGGAGCTGCGGGTCATCAGGAAGCCTGCGATAAAGCAAGCGGCCAGTAGAATGACTCCCGCCTGGATCGTGCGCTTTCGGCCAAACTTGGAGGCCACCACGCCGATGGGGATATAGGACACAATAGCACCCACGGTGGCCACCATCAGGCAGGTATTGGTGCCGCCGATGCCCTCGCCCATCACCTCGGCCACGTAGGTGGAGAACCATGTGGTGACGCCGTTATACCCCGCATACCACAGGGCGATGGAGGCCAGCAGGAATATCAGGCTTCTTTTCACCGGACCGGGCAGTACCTCGCCGCCGCTGCCGTCATCTTTGGCCAGATTCCACTCGGGGTGCTCCTTCTCCATCGCGCGGTTTTCCTCCACCAGCTTGGGTTCCCGGATGGTGATCAGCAGCACCGCCACCGCCAAAACCATAATGGCGGATACAATGACAAAAAGCGGCTGGTAGTTCACATGGACCTGACCACGGGTAACCTCTGCCGGGTACAGCAGCACGCTGATACCCAGATAGAGCACCCCTCCCACCGCACCCATCAGGTTAATGATAGCGTTGGCCTTGGAGCGTAGGGGCTTGGGGGTAACGTCCGGCATCAAGGCAACCGCAGGAGAGCGGTAGGTGCCCATGGAAATGAGCAGCATGCCCAGCACGATGACAAAGCTCACCAGTTTGAAGGGCACAGCCTCCTGAGAATAGCTGTTATCCAAGATGGGCAGCAAGTTCAACAGGATCACCGCCCCGGCGGTGCCCCCCAGAATATAGGGGGTGCGGCGACCCAGCCTGGTGTTGGTTCGGTCAGACAGCCCGCCAAAGAAGGGCAGCAGGAACAGCGCCAGAATGTTGTCCGCCGCCATGATCGCGCCAGTGAGGGACTCGTCCATGTGGAAGGTCTCCCGGAGAATCAGAGGAACCAGGTTGTCGTACATCTGCCAAAAGGAGCAGATGGACAGGAATGCCAGGCCCACCAGGATCGTTCGCTTATTATTCAGCTTCAGTTCGTTCATCGTTCCACCCTCTTTCCTTGTTTTACGCCCATATCCGGGTGTTTCGAGCGGGTCTTTGTCAAGGGTCCCAGCGGCATTTGTCTCAGTTCCTCTCCCCTTCCCACGCCCGATGGAGGGCGCCGATATGCTCAAATACCCAGGTTGGTTTTACCCCGCCGGTCTCCAAATCCGCCCGCGTCCCCTCTCCGGACAAAACGAATGCGGTATCAATTCCGGCATTGACCCCGGCGGCGATATCGGTATACAGCCTGTCCCCAATCATCAGCGTTTTTTCCGGTGAAACCCCCGCCCGCTCCATAGCCAGATATGCCATAGCGGGCTCAGGCTTTCCAATCACCCTCGGCCTGCGCCCTGTGGCCCGGAGCAACATCTCGCACACGCTGCCGCAGTCGGGCACCGACCCATACCAGGTAGGACACACCCAATCCGGGTTAGCCGCGATGAAATCCACGCCCTTGTTCAGCAGAATACAGGCGTCCTCCAGCTTTTGAAAGGTCAGTTCGGTATCAAAGCCGATGAGCAGACAGTCGATGTCCTCCTCCCGTTTGTCTGTCACGGGGAGGCCCGCCCTGCGCAATTGGCTCTTAAAGCTCTTCGTTCCGAACACATAGCAGCGCCGATACGGCGGGCGGGACAGCAGGTCGGCGATCAGCGCGTCCACCGAGGTGACAAACTCCTCCCGCTCCGCCTGAACTCCCATGCCCGCCAGCTTGCCGATATAGTCCTGACCCGATTTGGAGGAATTGTTGGTGAGAAAACGGTACTTGCACCCGAAGGCCTTTACGGCCTCCAAAAACGGGATGGTCCATGGAAACAGGTCTTGATCTAAATAAATGGTGCCGTCCATGTCCAGCAAAAACAGCTCTTTGTCGCCTAGGTGTGACATCCGCCCTCACCTCCTGTCTCCACCCCGTTGCGAAAAATGATTGTCAGCATGTGTAATTGAAATTTATTTTAACACATTCGCCTCCCCCTGTCTATCTATTTTGTCAATTTTGACCGAAACTTACCTCCAGAATTCAATGTAATAATACAAACCGACAGGACCGTGGGCCGCTTTTCAATGAGGCAGTAAAAAAGCCCCTCCAGTTTAGCTGGAAGGGCTTTTCTGCTGCATCACATTATCGCATGCGCAGCAGGCGCTCAATGTGTTTGTAGAGCAGGAAGGTGATGACCGACACCGCCACGCCCTTGAGCAGGTTAAAGGGCACCACGGCGAAAAGCACCAGGGTAGACACGCTGTTGATGGCGGGGTTGACCTTGGTGCCCGCCTCGATAATGGCCTCCATGGGCATCCCATACAGGGCGGAGAAAGCGGGCAGCAGGTAGAAGGCATTGAACACGCTTCCGAAGGCTGTCAGCACCAAGGTGCCCACCCCCATGCCGATTACCGCGCTCTTCCGGGATTTTTTCGCGTAGTAGATCACCGACGCGGGGAGAATGAAGGAGCAGCCCATCACAAAGTTGGACAGATCTCCCACAAAGGCAGTGGTGGTGCCCCGCAGCAGCAGCTTCAAAAGCTCCTTCACCAGTGCGCACACCACCCCGGCCACCGGGCCCAGAGAGAAGGAGCAGATCAGCTCCGGCACAAAGCTGAAGTCCAGCTCATAGAATCCGGGGGCGAAGGGCAGCGGGAACTCGAAATACACCAGGATGGCGCCGATGGCGGCGAAGATGCCGATGTAGGCTACACGGCGGGCAGAGGACTGCCGCTCAGGCTTGAGCCACAGCTTCTCCAGCGCCATGGCCACCGCAAAGATGGCCGCAAAAATCAGCAGAAACACCAGAACATATATCAGGTTCTCGCTGATATCTTGCATCAGTTTCGTCAGGTTTGGCATAAAAATTCCTCCTAAGATAGTCTGAAACGCCTGAAAGCACTGTCTTCCAGGCGCGACACTACCTCAAGAGGGGTCACGCGTCTTCTTCCATCCGGACTATACCGTTGGTCCCGGAGTTTCACCGAGTCAGCCGCTTTCGCGGGTCGCGGACTATACCGCCAGTGGGGAATCTCACCCCGCCCTGAAGACAATCATTCACTTGTTTCGTGCTATATTATATGACATGCGCCCGGAGAATGCAAGTCCTTTTTGTCGAATCTTGTCAGATATTTTTGGAACTAACGTTTTATTCTTTCTTGACATCTTTCTGCCAACATAGTACAATTGTATCAGTACGGGAGAGGGGGAAGAAACACCATGGCCTTGGAAGAAATCCATACCTGCTGTTTCACCGGCCACCGGCCGGACAAACTGCCCTGGGGACTAGATGAGCAAGACCCCCGCTGTACCACTTTGAAGCACAGTCTGGGTCGGGAGCTGGAGCTGCTGTACCGCCGCGGATTCCGGCACTTCATCTCCGGCATGGCCATGGGCTGCGACCTCTATTTCGCGGAGTCTGCGCTGGCGCTGCGGGAGAAATACCCGGACCTGACGGTGGAGGGCGCGGTCCCCTGCCCTACCCAGGCCCAGCGCTGGCCGGAGCATCTGCACCGCCGTTGGCGGGACCTCCTGGACCGGTGCGACCTGGAGACGGTGGTCCAGCAACATTACGACCGCTGGTGTATGCTCCGCCGGGACCGGTATATGGTGGACCGCTCCGCCACTGTTCTGGCCGTGTTCGACGGCACGCCGGGCGGCACCCAGTACACGTTGAACTACGCCATGGACAAAAAGCGGGAGCTCCTGCTCCTGGACCCCGCCCGGCCGGAGGCGGACGCGGTACGCTTCACCATATGAAAACGCCCCGCCAGCCGGCGGGGCGTTTCCTCACATTTTCAGCGAGCCGTTGAAATGCTCCACGACCTCGCCCACGGCTTTGATGGCCTTGCCCGCCGCCTTCTGGGCGGAGTGCTTTTTCTTCTTGGGCATCATCATCATACCGATGGCCGCGCCCGCCGCCATGGTGGCCCCGGCGATGGGCAGCATAGCCTTTTTATCCAGTTTCATGTCTCATCACTCCTTCGCGGGGTTAGCTTGCCCTTTTTGCCGCAAAAAAGTAAAATTTTCAACTGGAAACTATTTCAAAATCAGGGATACCGGGCAGTGGTCGCTGCCCTGGATATACGGATGGATGGTAGCCTCCTCCACCCGCTCTTTCCATCGGTCGGATACGATAAAGTAGTCAATACGCCATCCCGCATTTTTCTCCCTGGCGTGGAAACGGTAGCTCCACCAGGAATAGGCGCCCTCTTCCTCGGGGTGAAGCAGACGGAAGGTATCAGCAAAGCCAGACCCCAGCAGGCGGGTCATAGCGGCCCGCTCCTGGTCGGAAAACCCAGCGTTGCCCCGGTTTGTCTTAGGGTTTTTCAGGTCGATCTCTTCATGGGCCACGTTCAAGTCGCCGCAGTAGATCACCGGCTTGATCCTGTCCAGATTTTTGAGATAGTCCAGCAAATCGTCCTCCCACTCCATGCGGTAGCCGATACGGGCCAACTCGTTCTGGGCATTGGGGGTATAGCAGTCCACCAACCAAAACTCAGGGTACTCCAGGGTAATGAGCCGCCCCTCATGGTCGTGCTTGTCCAGGTCCATGCCGTAGGACACGGAAACCGGCTTCTGCCGGGCAAAAACTGCGGTGCCGGAATAACCCTTCTTGTCCGCAGAGTTCCAGAACTGGTGGTAGCCGGGCAGCTCCACCGGCCCCTGGCTCCGCTCCATTTTGGTCTCCTGAAGGCAGATGAAGTCGGCGTCCAGCGCCAACACGGAATCCACAAACCCCTTCTTCAAACAAGCCCGCAGCCCATTCACATTCCAGGACACGAATTTCATGTGGCAAGCCCCCCTCTTCCCTTTCGGCCTTCCTGGAGCAACGCCCCCACGGCCAGCACCAGCGCCGTCAGCATCACCAGCGTCTCCAGCGGCATCCCAAACTGCATGCTTCCCAATGTGAGCACAAAATTATATTTCTGTCGGAAGTAGACGATATAGCTGGCCAGAGACGCTCCCTCCACCAGCACCGCAAGCGGAACATGGCGGCGGTCAACACAGGCCCAGCACAGAGTGAACACATCTGCCAGGAAGAAATACCGCTCGTGCATATGAGGCAGGAAAAAGGGCACCCCGATGCACAGAAGCACCGCCACAGCCATGGCGGTCCCCCGGTCCAGCCGGTCCCGGAGCCGCCAGCCCAATGCCAGCAGCGCCAGCACCAGCAGCGCCGCCGCCAGAATGCCCAGCATGGACGCCAGCCCGCCCCCGTTGATCTCCCCTTCCGCCAGCCCCCGCTGGAGGTCCCGAGGCAGGAACTGATACGCTGTGGGCGCGTTGAGCACCAGATAAGACACCGAGCTGGCCTGGTCCAAATAGATGGCTAAAATATCCTTCAAGGGCTTACCCATCAGCAGGGCGGGCACAATGGTGAGGAAATAGACCAGCGGAAACACCCACAATTCCCGGAACTTCACCTTTTTCGCCAGCCAAAGAACGCCCCACAGGGGCAGCACAAAAATTGCCTGGAGTTTAAAGGAGAAGGCCACCGCCATCAGCGCTACGGAGGTCTTGTTTTTCCCCTCCAATAGCAGGGAGGCGGCATGGATGGCAAGCGCGCCATAGATCACGTCGCACTGGGCCCACAAGGCCCCGTTGAGCACCACCGTAGGCAGGAACAGCGCCGCGCCAAATGCAATCAGTGGAGCGATGCTCCACTGCCGCTCCCTTGTCAGGGAGCGGGTCAGCCTCAGGCATCCCCAGGCCAGCACCACATCCCACAGGATGGAAAACAGCTTGTAAAGGTATAGATCAGGCACGTCAAAGTAAGAGATAAACGCGATGAAATAGAGATAAGGCACATTGTAGTTACCCACGCTGTAAGAAAACGCCTCAAAGCCGTTACTCACATGGAAAAAGCCGTACCAGCGGCTCAAAAAGATGGTATAGTCCCCGCTGGCATAGTCCATGCAAAACGCCCGGACCAGCATAGCCGCCCCGATGAGCAGCAGCATGATGAGCAGCGCATCTCTCCGGACACCCTCCAGCCACAGTAACACCAATGATATCACCGCAAAAAGAATCAGCATTACCGCCACGCCCGCCCGGTCCACAGGCCCGCCTAACTCCAGGCGGATGCACACCGCCGCGGATATCGCCAGCATGACAATGCCAAGCACCGCACACAGCATCGGCATACGTTTTTTCCACTGTTGATCCATGATGGTCCCTCCTGATACACAGTTCTCTCAATATATCACAGACAACCCCACTTGTCCAGTTTTTCCCGTTCCGCCGGGGATATTTTTCCTCCCGGCAGTTGACATTTCCCGTTCAAAGCTTTATTCTAAAGAGTAAGTTTTCTATCCTTGGTACTTTACAAACTGTATCCGACGAATTGGAGGATTATCATATGTGCGGTTTTACCGGCTTTGTCTCCCGCTCCGCCGCCCCCGACAAAAACATCCTGCGGGCTATGGGGGATACCATCCGTCATCGAGGCCCCGACGGTGAGGGCCATTTTGTGGATGAGCACTGTGCCATCGCCCACAGGCGGTTGTCCATCATCGACCTGACCAATGGACAACAGCCCATGCTCAGCCCCGACGGACGGTATGTGATCGCCTACAACGGTGAGATTTACAATTTCAAGCTCCTGCGGGAGGAACTGATTTCCGCCGGTCACGCCTTCCTCACCAACTGCGACACCGAGGTGCTGCTCCACGGCTATATGGAGTGGGGCGCGGAGGTGCTGAAAAAGCTGCGGGGCATGTTTGCCTTTGTCATCTGGGACAAGGAAAAGCAGGAACTGTTTGGAGCCCGGGATCCCTTCGGCATCAAACCCTTTTATTATGCCGTCATGGGCGACCTGTTTTTCTTCGGCTCGGAATGCAAGAGCTTTCTTCCTCATCCAAGCTTCAAAAAGGAGCTGAACCCAGCGGCACTGAAGCTCTATCTCACCTTTCAATACTCCGCCCTCAACGAGTCCTTTTTTAAAGATGTGTACCGCCTCCTCCCCGGCCATTATCTCGTCCACCGGGAGGGACACACCGAGTTTGCCTCCTACAACTCCTTCTCCTTCGACCCTCAACCCATGCCGCTGGAGAAACGAGCCTCGCAAATCCGCGAAGTGGTCAGCGAGTCGGTGGAGGCCCATCAGATCAGCGACGTGGAGGTGGGTGCTTTCCTGTCCGGTGGAATCGATTCCAGCGTCATCACCGCCCTGTCCCGGCCTGACAAAACTTATTCCGTAGGTTTTGCCAACAAGGACTTTGACGAGACCGGCGAGGCCAAGGCGCTGTGTGAGAAGCTGGGTCTGCGCAACATCTCCAAGACCATCTCCGCCGAGGAGTTTTTCGACGTACTCCCATCCATCCAGTATTACGCCGACGAGCCCAACGCCAATCTGTCCACGGTGCCGCTTTACTTTCTTTCCAAGCTCGCGGCCCAAGATGTCAAGGTAGTACTGTCCGGCGAGGGGGCGGACGAGCTGTTTGGCGGTTATATCACCTACCACACCACCAAGCCCTACCGGGCCTACCGGAAAATGCCCCTCCCTCTGCGGAAGGCCGTTGCAAAGTGCGTATCGAAGCTGCCTAAGTTCCATGGTCAAGGCTTTCTAACCAAAGCGGCCAAGGGCATCGACGAAACCTTTGTGGGTCAGGCGTTCATTTTTGACAGTGACGAAGCCGAGCGGGTGCTGACCCCTGCCTACCGCTCCGAACTCACCTGGCATGACGTGACTGAACCCTATTTTGAGGCCATTGACGGCGCGGACGACCTGACCAAAATGCAGTATCTGGACCTGCACCTGTGGCAGCCCCTGGACATCCTGCGCAAGGCCGACCGCATGACCATGGCAAGCTCTCTGGAGCTGCGGGTACCCTACCTGGACCGGAAGGTGTGGGCGGTGGCCCGGGCCATCCCCAGCAGTCAGAAGATGCGGGGCAAGACTATGACCAAGTATCCCCTCCGCATGGCCGCCGTCCCCCTGCTCCCAGAGGATTGGGTAAAGAGAGATAAAAAGGGCTTCCCCGTTCCCTTCATCGCCTGGCTGCGGCAAGAAAAATACTATAACTGGGCCAAAGGTCTAATTACCCAGGACTACGTGGCGGAATTTTTCGACCAGAAGTACCTGCTAGACCTGCTAGAACAGCACTACTCCGGCAAGGCCAGGACCCACCGCAAGCTGTACACCGTACTGTCCTTCCTCATCTGGTATCAGGTCTACTTTCCCGAACGCTGCGGTGCGGAACCATTCGTCCCCAGAACATGACAAAAACAGCCTGCCGTGACTTTCACAGCGGGCTGTTTTTGTCGAAATACGGAAAATCCGTCTAAATGTACTATTGAAAAAAGCCTATCACTTCGGTATAATATCTGCTGAACTTCTAACATGAGCGCTCGGACCATCGCAAGCAGGCCCGACGCGATACCAGGAGGACATTTATGATTCTGCGTGTTGGCATCGACATCGGCTCTACCACCGTCAAGGTCGTGGTGCTGGACGAGGATAACAAATTGCTGTTCCGCTCCTATGAACGGCACTATTCCAAGGCCCGGGAGCGGGCTTGTGAGACGCTGCACTCCATTGAGGATATGCTGAAAGGCAAAGATGTGCGCCTGGTGGTTACCGGCTCCGCCGGACTGGGAGTGGCCAAGGCCGCAGGACTGGACTTTGTCCAGGAGGTGTATGCCACCGCTGCCGCAGTGAATACCTACATCCCGGACACCGACGCCGTCATTGAGCTGGGCGGAGAGGATGCCAAAATCATCTTTTTCGGCGGCGCGTTGGAGGAACGGATGAACGGCTCCTGCGCCGGGGGTACCGGGGCGTTTATCGACCAGATGGCCACGCTGATGAATGTGACCGTGAACGAGCTGGATGAACTATCCCTCAAGCACGAAAAGATTTACCCCATCGCCTCCCGGTGCGGCGTGTTCGCCAAGAGCGACATCCAGCCCATTCTCAACCAGGGCGGGCGGAAAGAAGATGTGGCCGCGTCCATTTTCCAGGCCGTGGTGGACCAGACCGTGGCCGGATTGACCCAAGGCCGGGAGCTCAAGGGCAAGCTGGTGTTCCTGGGCGGCCCCCTCCACTTTCTCATGGGCCTGCGGGAGCGGTTCACCGACACCCTGCAATTAGACGAGGAGCACGCCATTTTTCCCAAGGACGGCGATTGCTTCGCCGCTATGGGCGCCGCTCTGTGCGCGTCCGACTATGAGCCACGGCCCTTTGACGATCTGTTGCGTTTGTTGGAGGAGAGCCGGGGAGCCACGTCGGTGGTGGACACCATGCCGCCGCTGTTTGAGAACCAGGCGGACTATGACGCATTCATCGCCCGGCACAACGCCTCCACCCCGCCTCAATTGGATATCAGCACCTATGAGGGCGACGCATATCTGGGCATTGATGCCGGGTCCACCACCACCAAAATCGTACTGATTGCCCCGGACGGAGGGCTGTTATACAACTACTATCACTCCAATCTGGGCAACCCGGTAGCGATCGTTTTGGCGCAGTTGAAGGAAATTTACAGACTTTGCGGAGACCGTATCGCCATGAAAGGCTCCGCCGTCACCGGTTACGGCGAGGACCTCATTAAAAACGCCTTCTCCTGTGATCTGGGTCTGGTGGAAACGGTGGCCCACTACCGCGCCGCCGCCCATTTCAACCCCGACGTGGATTTCATTATCGACATCGGCGGACAGGACATGAAATGCTTCAAGATCCGCAACGGCGCGGTGGACTCCATCATGCTCAACGAGGCCTGCTCCTCCGGCTGCGGCTCCTTCATCGAAACCTTCGCCAAGGCTCTGGGGTACGACATCGCCGACTTTGCCAAACTGGGCCTATTCACCCAGAAGCCAGTGAATCTGGGCTCCCGGTGCACCGTATTTATGAACTCCTCCGTGAAGCAAGCCCAGAAGGACGGGGCCAATGTGGAGGATATCAGCGCTGGGTTATCCATTTCCATTGTAAAAAACGCCATTTACAAGGTCATCCGCGCAGCCAGTGCCGACGACCTGGGCAAGCACATCGTGGTGCAGGGCGGCACCTTCCACAATGACGCAGTGCTCCGGGCCTTTGAGCAGGAGCTGGGCCGGGAGGTCACCCGCCCCACCATCGCGGGTATCATGGGGGCCTTCGGCGCGGCGCTGGCCGCTCGGGACCTGAAGCTAAAACAATCCACTCTGTTAAGCGAATCTGCCTTACAGTCATTTTCCCATACGGCCAAACCGGTCACCTGTAATCTGTGCACCAACCACTGCTCCCTCACTGTCAACACCTTTGACGGCGGACGACGGTTCATCTCCGGCAACCGCTGTTCCCGTCCACTGGGTAAGGAAAAGGTCAAGCTGCCCGACCTGTATCGCTATAAATATGAAAAGCTTCGTGCCATGGAAGGCAAGGGCTTTGGCGACGGCTCCCGGGGGCGCATCGGCATTCCCTTTGGGCTGAATATGTATGAAAACCTCCCCTTCTGGTTTGAGCTGTTTACCCGGCTGAATTTCGAGGTGGTCCTCTCCCCCGAATCCTCCCGAAAGCTGTACATCAAAGGCCAGCGCACCATCCCGTCGGACACAGTGTGCTACCCTGCCAAGCTGCTCCACGGCCACGTGGAGGCGCTGGTAGAGGCAGGGGTAGACGCCATTTTCTATCCTTGCATGTCCTATAATTTTGATGAAAAGTCGTCGGATAACAACTATAATTGCCCAGTGGTGGCCTATTATCCTGAGCTCTTGGCGGCAAACATGCCTGACCTGAAAAAGACCCGTTTTCTCAACCCCTACGCTGGGCTGCACCGTCCCCGCGACTACGAGCGCATCGGTTCCCAGTGGTTTGCCGACACCTTCGGCATTCCCCGAAAGGAGGCGGTCAACGCCATCCGGGCGGCGTACCAGGCCTATGACCGATACAAGGAGGACGTCCACCGCGCAGGCCAGCGGTACATTGATGGGGCCCGGAAAAGAGGGTTGCCCATCATCGTACTGGCGGGCCGCCCCTACCACATTGATCCCGAAATCAACCACGGCATCAATGATCTCATCACCTCCTTCGGCTTTGTATTGGTCAGTGAGGACGCGGTGGCCTTCCACGAGAGCTACGCCCCTCGAAGGGTGCTCAACCAGTGGACCTTCCAGGCCCGTATGTACAATGCCGCCCGGTATGTGTGTGAGCAGCGGGACATGCAGCTCATTCAATTGGTCAGCTTCGGCTGCGGTACCGACGCCATCACCGGCGATGAGATGCGCTCCATTTTGGAGCAAGGTGGAAAACTTTACACACAGCTAAAAATCGACGATATCAGCAATCTGGGCGCGGTAAAAATTCGCGTACGTTCCTTAATCGCGGCAATGGAAGAACGCAAACGCCGCAATGGCTAACCCCGGCGAAAGGAGACTTTGACCATGGCAAAATTGGAATACGACAAGGACGGGCGGCTCCTTTTTACAAAAGAGATGCGGGAAGAATACACCATCCTTATGCCCCAGATGCTCCCGGTCCACTTTGGAATGTTCCAGAAGCTGCTGGTGCTGGAGGGGTACAAGGTGGATATGCTCAACACCAACCACCGGGGCATTGTGGACGAGGGTTTAAAGTACGTCCACAACGACACCTGTTACCCTGCCCTACTGGTCATCGGCCAGCTCATTGACGCTATCAAAAACGGCGGTTACGACCCTCATAAGGTGGCTTTGTTCATCACGCAGACTGGCGGCGGCTGCCGGGCGTCCAATTACATCCACCTGCTGCGCAAGGCACTGGAAAAGGCCGGATTAGCCTTTGTTCCCGTCATCTCGGTAAACCTGTCCGGATTGGAGAAAAACCCCGGCTTCTCCCTCACCCTGCCCCTGATCCGCAAGCTGATCTACGGCATGATATACGGCGACCTGCTGGTCAACGTGGCCAACCAGGTCCGCCCCTACGAGCTCACTCCAGGCGATACGGACAACATGCTGGATCGTTGGCAGAAAAGGCTCATTGACGGCTTTCAGGCCGGTAAAGGAATGAGCCGCAAGCAAATGCGCAGCAATTTCGACACTATTCTGGCAGATTTTGAGACCATCCCCGTCTCTCATCAGGAGAAGGTACGGGTAGGCGTTGTGGGAGAAATTTACGTAAAGTTCTCCCCTCTTGGCAACAACAATCTGGAGGACTTTCTCCTCTCCGAAGGAGCGGAGCCCGTGGTGCCCGGCCTCACCGATTTCATGATTTTCAAGATATTCAACCGTGAGGTGGATGTGAACATCTACGGTGGGCTGTGGGCAAAAAAGAAGTTCTGCCAGGCGTTCAAAGGCTATATTGAAGACTGCCAAAAGGACATGATTGCCGCCTTGAAAAAGTCCCGTTTTCGCGCTCCCGGTACCTTTGAGGATATGCACAAGCTGGTCCAGGGTTATCTGGGCGACGGAAATAAGATGGGCGAGGGCTGGCTGCTCACCGGCGAAATGCTGGAGCTGATCCATTCCGGCGTGCCCAACATCGTGTGCACCCAGCCCTTTGGCTGCCTTCCCAACCACATCGTGGGGAAGGGCATGATCCGCCGTCTCAAGGACGACTATCCCTATTCCAACATCGTAGCTATCGACTATGACCCCGGAGCCACCAAGATCAACCAGGAAAACCGAATCAAGCTCATGCTGGCCAACGCCAAAGCACTGGCCAAGCAAGAATCGGAGAGAACGCTTGTCAGCGCAAGTGTGTAATGGAAAACCGCTTGTCATTAAAATCGCAAGGGAGCGCCCTGTTTTGAGGGCTTTCCCTGTTGTTTGGGAGGCTTTCATGGAACAGCTTCATTTTGTAGACGCCTGCACCGACGAACATTTCCAGGCCATGTCCCTAATCCATGCCCTGGGCTGGCGGGACACCTACGTGGACGCGGTGCCCGCCGACTATATGGCAACTGAGATCACCGACGACCGCTGGGTGAAGGTGTTCCGCACCAACTATGAAACCCAAAACGGTGTACACGGATTGCTCCTCTACCGTGGGGACACACCCGTATCCTGTCTTAACTACTGTAAGGCGCGGACGGTGAACTACAATCCTGGCGACATCTGCACCTTCGACAATGCTGCCTACGCCGATTGGGGCGAAATTGCCTCCTTCTACTCTCATCCGTCCGAGCGTGGGCACGGCTATGGCGGTTTACTCTTTGACGAGGCGTGCCGCCGGATGAAAGCTGAGGGCTTCCAAAACGCTTTCGTGTTCGTCCTGCGGGAGAATGAAAAGGCCCGGCGATTCTACGCCTCCCACGGCTTTACCTGGGATGGTACTCACGCGGATATTCCCTTCCCTCACGGCACGGTTTGCGTCGATCTACGGTACGTCAAACCTTTGTAAATAAGATCAGGCCCGGGAATTGAAACTTCCCGGGCCATTTGATTGCCCAAATCCCATTTTCACGCATATACTGGGACAAAGGGAGGCGGGCATGATGAGGCGCTGTTGTTGTGGATCACAGGGTCAGGGCAGCGAGCTGGTGGCTGCGGCGGCAGCACTGACTGCGGTCATGGCCCAGGGCAAGACCGCTGAGGAGTTGGAGCTTTTAGCCGCTCTGTTCGAGATTATCGGCGACAATCTCGGCCTGTTGGCTCTCAAAGCACCCAGCGCTGAGGACTGTTGCCCCAAGCAGGAAAAAAAACAGGGCCGCTGTACCTGACAGCGGCTCTGGCCTATTTTATGTGTTTTTTTCACGATCCCGCCGGATGAGCAGCTTCATCGCCTCAATACCTACCCGGATGGCGGCGTCGGCGTCCTCGTCCTTGGTCTGATCCAGCCCGGCGGCGTTGCGCTCCTGGTTCCAGATCACATGGAACGCCGAACCGCACCGCACGCCTCGAGCCGCAGCCACGGTAAACAGGGCCGCACTCTCCATCTCAGAAGCCAAAGTGCCCAGCCGCTTCCACGCTTCCCATTTGTTTTGCAGCTCATAGGACACCGGCATGCTCTCTGGTGAGTGCTGCCCGTAAAAAGAGTCCTTACACTGAACCACCCCGGCATGCCAGCGGCAGCCCTGGGCCTTAGCCGCACCCACCAGCGCGGTGAGCACCTCGTAGTCCGCCACCGCCGGGAACTCAATGGGCGCGTATTCCCGGCTGGTTCCCTCCATGCGGATCGCCCCGGTGGCGATAACAATATCGCCGCTGGTGACGTCCAGCTTGATACCGCCGCAGGTGCCCACCCGGATGAAGGTATCCGCACCCAAATTGGCCAGCTCTTCCATGGCAATGGAGGCGGACGGCCCGCCGATACCGGTGGAGGTCACAGTTACTTTTTCCCCCAGCAGGGTCCCGGCATAGGTGGTATACTCCCGGTTGGTCATCACATGAACAGGGTCATCAAAATAGCGGGCGATCTTCTCACACCGTCCGGGATCACCAGGGAGCAGACAATACCGCCCCACCTCTCCGGCCTTACAGTTGATATGGAATTGCCGTTCATCCGCAATCATGACCGCACCTCATTTCTTTAGATTTGCCCCCATTATACCTCTTGGAAGGGCAAAAAGCAAGGTGTGCCCTTTCGACTATCTCAACATCTCGGATAAACTGTGCATGACGAGGCACTACCCCTCACCGAAAATGGCCGGACTTTATGCCTCTCCCCTTCCAAAAACGGTGGTGATCGCGTAGGCCGCCAGCAGTGCTGCGGGCCACACCCCCACCACGGAGACGCTGCCCACACCCCAGTTGCGGTATTCTCCCCCTGGGAAAAAAGTCAAGAAGAAAATAACGTCCACCAGCACCTCCGAGACCAGCAGACCGATCAGCAACTGATACCGGCCTTTCCTGCCCCGCCCCTTCCTCCGCACAAACCCGACAGCCAAGTAAATCGCAGCGCATATTCCCCAGGTAAGCAGCAGCAGCTCTCCACCAACAACCCGGGCGACCGAGTACAACGCACCAAGCACGCACTTCACCTCCCTCTATTTATGGCATCTCCGTCCCATCCAGTAAGGGCATTTCTCCCCAAGTAATGGAGTCCTTCCCCCGAACCAGCGGTCCATGATACTCGTATAGATTGTAAGAGGTGTCCATCCACACCCATTTAGCCTGGACCACCCTCCTTCCCTGGTAGATCCCTACCGTCTCACCGGGGCCCATACACCACAGCGCCCCCACAACGCTGCCCACAAACATGGTGCTGACGAAACAAAGCCCAGACATGCACACTACAATCCGTCCCGCTGTTGGGTGGCGCTCCGGCAGCCAGCGCCCAGCATAAACCACCGTCAGAATCCCAGTAACCAGGCCCAGCAGCCATAGAATCGCGCTCATACCTTCCTGAACCCAGGTTCGCCAGGCTAAGCCCCTCTGATCCAACGCCCACGCCCCGCCAAACAGCACCGCCGCCAGCCCCAGCATACTGAAAAACAGAGTGAACAATCCCCTCCGCCGCTGAGGCGAAAGCGTGTTCAGTGTCAGAACACACACCGCCGCCAACAGCAGCAGCGGTCCCCACAGGAGCAGGAATATCATCAGGTCCGCCCACATACAGGTCAACATAAATTTCAAAAAACCGTCGCCCATCGCTTACACCCCCTCCGGCCATTCGGTTTCCACTGTGAACAATAGGCCGTTTCCGCCGTCGTGGGCGGTCACATACCAGCGTTCCTCCTCCGGCGGGGCCTCACGCACCGTGACCCGCCCCAGTTCCTTCCGCAGTTCAATGTCCTCGTACACTATCACGGTCGCCGGGTATTTCCCCGCCTCAAAGCCAAATGTCTCACTCCGTTTCAGAGGGCTGCTGTCGGCGAGCTGGGCTCCTGAAGTCTGGTCATCAAAGTCTGCTACGACGGCAACGATAACGGCGTTTGAGTCGTTAATGAACACCAAATCGACATTCCTTCCGTCGTCGCAGCCGCAGCCGGACAACACCGTCAATACGCACGCAAAAAATAGACAAACCAGTTTTTTCATGATTCATGCCTCCTCAAGTGTCAAATTTGTAGAAGTACAGCCGTCCCTTCCGGCTGTCATAGACCGCTGCGGTAAAGTTCCAGGATGCGCGGCTGCACAGATCCGTGTCGTCATAAGGAGAGCTGCTTTCTCTGTGCCGGTCATAAAGGTAGTACCAGCCCTCTTTTACCTCCGCGCCCTCTGCCCCAAACATGCCGACGACCCGGGCGGTGTTTTGCGACATGGGTAAAAGCCTCCAGCCCGGAGCATCCGCCAGTCTCTCCGACAGCCCATCCAGTTCGACCTCCGCCCTGGTCAAGCCGTCGCCGTGGAAACCACCGTGGCTGTCCTCAAAGCGGAGCAACGTCCCGGCGGATAAATCGAGCCCCAGCGCCCTGCCTACCTGAGACAGATTCCGGTCTGCGTCGCTCCGTCCTCCGAACGACAGGGCATAAAGCACCATCAATAACACTGCCATAAAAGTCAAAAAGCGTTTCATCGTATATCTTCCCTTTTCATGGGAAATTCCCTCCTAAAAGTGCATCTCATACAGATACCAGTTCTCTTCCAGTTGCGTAATCCGGCTCCAGTTGTCCCCATCCGGTTCTTCCCAGAACCAGCCATCCCCGTCCGGCACGTAGTCCTGAGCCACACCCTGGAAACCCAGAGGCCCACCCTCGCTGAACATTACGCCCCAGTAGGAGGTGGACGGCCCAAACCCCGCACTGCCCATTTGAAACTCTACATAGTCCTCATTTCCAATAGGGTTCGGCCCAACGCAGATTTCTTCCACTCCGATTGGCCGTTTTACCTCCGCACCACTTCCGATGGCGAGGGCGTCCTGGGCCGTTTGGACAAACGCCGCACGGTTCAAAGCAAAGGCCGCAGCCGCGCCTTTTGTCGAACAGGCAAACAGTGAGATGCATACGAGAGCGCAGAACAACAAAAGAATCAACTCCAATTTGATAGGCTTTTTCATGCCGTTCCTCCTTCAAAATTGGCCGCAAAAGACCGCCCCATGGCCTGGGGCGGCCATACGGTCAATTTTTTGTTTTGTTGCAGGCTTTACACGGCCCTCTGCTTCCGGAAACGGAATACCAGAGCTAGGGCGTTCAACACCAGGGTCCCCGCCAGAAGCACCCCCGAACAGAGCCGGAAGGCGTTGGCTGTGTCCAGAAAAGCGGAGATGTCCTCAATATCTGCATAGCGGGCCAGTTCAAACACCACCGTACACAGGGAGGCGGCACAGCAGGTCAGGCTTCCCATTCCACATAGCCGGGCCGCGTCCTTTTTCCTGTGCAGAGGCAGCGCCGCAAAACCAAGCCCCCATGCGGCCAGCCCCAGGATCAGAGCAAGCCCTGCGATTGAAATTACCATGTCAATTTCCTCCTTTTTCTTCTTCATCGGAGACAAACTCTAAAATATCCCCCGGCTGGCAATTCAGCGCCTTACAGATTGCCTCCAGCGTGGAAAAGCGCACAGCCTTGGCTTTGTTGTTCTTTAAAATGGAAAGATTGGCCATGGTGACGTCCACCTTTTGGGACAGTTCCCCTAGGGACATCTTCCGCTTCGCCATCATCACGTCCAAATTTACAATGATCGCCATATGCCGCCTCCCTATATAGTCAGATCATTTTCTGACTTCAACTCGGCGGCCTGCCGGAACAGGGTGGACATGACCATGAGCAGCAGCCCGCCCATCAGGAAGATAGGGATGAACAGAGCATTGTAGGTGAGCAGAGGGGCGATGCTTTGGAAATAAGCGATCCCCCACACCACCCGGACCAGCGCTGCGCCGGAGATGAGGAAGCAGCACACCGCCGCCCGCTTTAAGCTGACTGCATTATCCAGTGTAAAGGATTCTCCCTTTAATATCGTGTTCAGCACCCGCTTCCCCTGCCATAGGATCACGGCAGTACACACGCCGCAGACCCAGAGAAATATCGTAAGCACAGCCATAAACGCATCTGTCCACACCACAATCCAGGACCAAATAAACATCATGGTAAAGGGAAAATAGTCTCTTGGCGTGCTCTCCATCCCAAACAGATAGGACAGGCCGTCCACTCCCCAGTCAATCATTTCCGCGACAGACAACTCCCCATACAGAGATACCAGCATAGGGACCATAAGCAGCGCCACAAGATTACACACAAATGTGATGAAGACCAGCACCCGCAGTACACGGGCCAGCTTCTGCACGGAAGTTTGTTCCATTGCAACCACCTCTTGTAAACGAGTATATCATTGTTCATATCGTTTGTCAAGCATTTTTTATTGTTTTTCAATAAAACTATCATGTAAACGATCCCCGCCGCAACAAGCGACGGGGATCGTTTACACGCTATTCATACCAGGGGTCAAAATCGTACACTGCCGGAGCCGTGGGCAGCGTTTGAAATGGACGTAAAATGGGGTTCGGTGCGGGCCGGAACAGTGCCGCCACAGCCTTGCGGTCCACAACGGGAGCAATGATGCCAACCGCCAATAGTGTCAGCAGCATAATCCCCTCTCCCGCTCCGCTCTCCGTCTCCGGTAAAAAAGTAATCATCTGCCCGATGCCGTTAAAAGTCACATGCCCCAGGATAGACGGCAGGATGGAACCCGCCTTCCAGTCCATCAGCCCAAACACTACCCCCAGTACAAAAGCATAGCCGAACCACACCGGGTTGCCATGGCATATCCCAAATATAGCGGCGGACAGCACAATGGCCAGCCATCCCGGCATGGCCCTGCTCAGCCGGGTCATAATCAGCCCCCGGAAGATGAATTCCTCCACCACTGGAGCAACCACCACTACCGCCAGCACCCCCAGCGCCCCGCCGGTATCCAGTCCAGCGGATGCCTCGCTATAGCTCTCCATCCAAGACTCAGGCAGGACAGCCAGCACCAAGGTAACTACCAAATACAGCCCTGGGGCTAGGGCTGCTCCCACCCACAGCGTTGGGGCGGGCACCCGTCGAAGCCACAGGGCCTCACTGGGCCGCTTTCTGCGGATACAGTAGAAAATCAGGACCGCCATCAGGGTAAGCACCCCAGAGATCAGGGAGAAGATCATACTGTTGTCCATCAAAAATTGATAGGTCAAATCTTCGTCCACCGTTCCCCCGCTGATGGCTGCCTGGATTCCCGCAATGACAGCCATCGGCAGCATAACCGCAATTTGCATTCCCAAAAACAGGGCCAGATAGCAGGAGGATTTCAGCACTGCAAGCAAAACCTGAACCGCTCGCTCTCCTTTGCCCGGTTTCACAGCTCGATCCCTCCCAATACTTTCCCGATAGAGTCGTGGATGACCAAATCCGCCTGCCCGTCATAAGGGGTGGGGTCCCGGTTGATGAGCACCAGCTTATTTCCCCGGTAATAGTTGATGAGCCCCGCGGCAGGGTACACCACCAGAGAAGTCCCGCCGATGATAAGCACATCCGCCTGGGCAATGGCCCGCACGGCGCCCTCCACCGTATCCTGATCCAGTCCCTCCTCGTAGAGCACCACATCCGGTTTCACCAATCCTCCGCACACGGGGCAGCAAGGCACATCCTCTCCCTTTGCAATAAAGTCCACACCATAGAAGGTCCGGCACTTGGTACAGTAGTTTCGATGGACGGATCCGTGGAGCTCATATACCGTCCGGCTGCCCGCCTGCTGGTGGAGTCCGTCGATATTCTGGGTTACTACCGCTTTCAGCTTTCCAGCCCGCTCCAGCTCCGCCAGCTTGAGGTGCACGGCGTTGGGCTTGGCATCCAGGCAGAGCATCTTATCCCGATAGAAGCAGTAAAAATCCTTGGTGTGGCGGGCAAAATAGGTATGGCTCAAAATGGTCTCCGGCGGCTGGTCATACTTCTGATTGTACAACCCGTCCACACTGCGGAAATCCGGAATCCCGCTCTCGGTGGACACACCCGCCCCGCCAAAAAAGACAATATTGCCGCTGTTTTGAATCCATTGCTGTAACTGTTCCTGAGGAGTCATCCTGCTTCCCTCCTTTTCTTCCATTATATCACACCGGTTTTGAAAAGAAAAGCCCCCTTGCGCTGCAAGGGGGCTTTGTTCAATCCTTCATCAGCAAATAGAGCACAGCCTTTTGGGCGTGAAGGCGGTTTTCCGCTTCCTCAAAAATTTCATCGGCGTGGGCCTCAAACACCCCGGCGCTGATTTCTTCGCCTTTGTGGGCAGGGAGGCAGTGTTGCACCATGCAACCGGGATTTGTCAGTTTCATTAGCTCTTCATCCACACAATATCCCGCGAAAGCCTTGGCCCGGACGGCCCGCTCTTCCTCCTGGCCCATGGACGCCCACACGTCGGTGATGACTACGTCGGCGTTCTTTACCGCGTCGGCAGGGATCCGCACCAGCTCAAATTGATTGCCCGTCACCGTCTTGGCAAAATCCAGCACCACCGGGTCGGGATCATACCCCTCGGGACACGCCACCGACACATCCATGCCGCACTTCAGCCCGCCCACGATCAGGGAGTTGGCCATATTGTTGCCGTCCCCGATAAAGGCCAGCTTCAACCCTTCCAGCCGGGTCATTTTCTCCCGGACGGTCATCAGGTCCGCCAGCACCTGGCAGGGATGGGCAAAGTCTGTCAGCCCGTTGATTACGGGAATCGAGGCTTTCCGCGCCAGCTCCTCCACCTCAGCCTGGGCAAAGGTGCGGATCATAATGCCGTCGCAGTACCGGGCCAGTACGCGGGCAGTGTCTTCCACCGGTTCTCCCCGGCCAATCTGGCTCTCCTTGCCGGACAGGAACAGAGCGTGACCCCCCAACTGATACATCCCCACCTCGAAGGACACTCGGGTGCGGGTGGAATTCTTCTCGAAAATCATGGCCAAGGTCTTGCCCCGGAGATGGTCGTGAGCGATACCGTGCTTTTGGCTGAATTTCATCTGATCCGCTGTGTCCAGAATCTCGTGAATATCCTCCCTGGTCAAGTCCAGAAGCTTAAGTAAGTCTTTTTTCATGCCGGTGCCTCCTGTTTTCGAGCAAGCACACAGTACCAATCGGCGTCTTCCGGCTTTACGGTTTCCAGAAACGCGGGTAGGCACACCAGTTCCATCTCCCCATACCCCAGCCGCTTCAGCCCGTCCAGCAGCAGGCGGCGCTTCAAGGGGAAATAGCGCTCCTCGAAGATTTCCTTTTGAATGATTTTGTTTCCCCGCTCAAAGGTGTAGAGCAGGTTGAATGTCATAGAACCGTCCCCGTGGTGGTCCCAGACCTGGACCAAATTCATCCTCACATCGTCAAGGAAGGTGGGGTTATACAGGTAAAAACGCTGTTTTGTCTCCAGTATCTTGTCCCAGTTCCGGATATCGACGTACAAATACCCTCCTGGCTTGACCAGCCTGTCCATTTGGCCAAGTACGTCCAGAACCTCCCCGTTGGTGACGTAAGGGAGGGAATTCCCCGTGCTGGCCACACAGTCAAATGCTGTACCAAAGTGTTCATCCAGCCGCCGGAAGTCACTGAGCCGCAGATCAACGGCAAAGCCCTTCTTCCTCGCCTTTTCCTCGCACCGTTTCAGCATTTCCCCGCTCAAGTCGGAACCGTACAGCCGCACCCCCAGCTCCGCCAGGGGCAGGGTCAGATTGCCGGAGCCAATGCTCACGTCCAACAGCGTCCCGATGCTCCTGCCGGGCAGGACCGTTTCCCAATGCCGTTTGGTAATTTGATACCGCTCCTCGGTTTCCAGCAGGTCATAGATATCCGCTCTATCATAAAGTCTTGCCATAATCCCCTCCACTCAGGAAAGCGTTGCTTTCAGAATTGCCAGCCCCCTGTCCATCTCCTCTTTCGTGATGGTCAGCGGCGGCAGGAACCGAAGGCCAGTCCCTGCGGTCAGGCTCAAAAGCCCCTCCTTGTTCAGCTTGGCGCACAGCTCCTTGTTGGAGAAGCCCTCCGCCACCTCCACGCCGATCATCAGCCCCATACCCCGGGTCTTACCCAGACAGGGCAGGTCCATAGACTCAATGGCGTTTCGCAGATACGCTCCCTTCTCCTTGACCTGGGCAATGGCCTCTTCATCCAGGATATCCAGTACCGCACAGGCTGCGGCGGCGGACACCGGGTTCCCACCAAAGGTGGAAGCGTGGTCACCAGGACCAAACACCTTCCGGCACCGCTCGTTCACCAGGAAACCGCCCATGGGCAGACCTCCTGCGACTCCCTTTGCAAAGGACGCCGCGTCGGGCTGCACGCCGTACTGCTGAAAACAGAACAGAGAGCCGGTGCGGCCCACGCCGGTCTGCACTTCGTCCACCAGGAACAGCCAGTCCCGGTCGGCGCACAGCTTCACCAGTTCGTTCACAAACCCAGGGGCCAAAGGCAGCACGCCTCCCTCGCCCTGGACCAGCTCCACCAGCACGGCACATACATCGTGGCCCGCCGCCTGCTGAACAGAGTCGATGTTGGGTTCCGCCCGGCGGAACCCCTCCGTGAAGGGGAAGAAATACTTGTGAAACACGTCCTGTCCGGTAGCAGCCAGGGTGGTGATGGTGCGGCCGTGGAAGGAGCGGTTCAGCGTGATGATGGTGCCCCTCCCCTCGCCGTACTTCTCCCAGGAATACTTCCGGGCCAACTTGATCACACCCTCGTTGCCCTCCGCGCCGGAGTTTCCGAAAAACGCCGCCGCCATGCCGGACCGGGTACACAGCTTTTCCGCCAGCTTGACATAGGGCTCGGAGTAGTACAGGTTGGAGACGTGGGCCAGCTTACCCGCCTGCTCCGCCACCGCTGCCTGCCATTTGGGATGAGCGGTGCCCACCGACAGTACGCCAATGCCGGAGGCGAAGTCGATATACTCCTTGCCGTCCACACCGTACAGCGTGGCGCCCTGTCCGTGATCAATGGCAATGGAATTGCGCCCATAGCTTTGTACCACATATTGGCTGTCCAGCTCTCTCAGTTCCTCAAAAGTCATGTCAACGTTCTCCCCTTTACACCGTAATCATGGTGCCCACGCCCGCGTCACTCAAAAGCTCAATGAGGATGGAGTGAGGAATGCGCCCGTCCAGAATGACGGTGCTCTTCACACCGGAGCGAACCGCCTCCACCGCGCAGTCGATTTTGGGGATCATGCCGCCCTTGATGACGCCGTCCTTTACCAGGCCAGGCACCTCGGAGGCCCTGGCCAAGGAAATCAAAGTATTCTCATCATCAGGATTGGTGAGCAACCCCCGCACATCCGTGAGCAGCAACAGCTTTT
This sequence comes from uncultured Oscillospiraceae bacterium, assembly GCA_910579155.1. The sequence goes on from CAJTTS010000006.1 coordinate 62,131, forward strand.
CCGCTCCCATGGCGATGGCCAGTTTGGCGGCAGCGGTATCTGCGTTCACGTTGTAGGCGGTGGGGCCGTCGATGCCCATAGCCACGGTGGACACCACGGGGATGTAACCATTATGGAGCGAATCCTCCACCACATCGGGGACTACTTTTTGGATGGAACCCACCAGGCCGTATTTCTCGTCCAGCCGGACGGCCTGGAATAGGTCGGCGTCCATACCGCACAGGCCGATGGCCCGGCCTCCTTGACCGTTGATGAGGGCAACCAGGTCCTTGTTTACCTTACCACACAGTACCTGTTGGACCACCTCCATGGTCACCTCGTCCGTGTAGCGCAGGCCGTCCACGAATTTGGACTCGTGTCCAAGCCGTTTCAGCATATCGCTGATCTCCGGACCACCGCCGTGGACCACCACCACCCGGACTCCCACCAAGGAGAGCAGGATGAGGTCGGAAATCACCGCCTGACGCAGCTCCTCTGAGATCATGGCGTTGCCGCCGTATTTTACCACCACAGTTTTACCGTTGTACTTCTGGATATAGGGCATGGCCTCGGCCAGCACCTGCGCACGGTCAATCAGTGACATGGTTCCAACCACCTTCGTATGATAATCATGGTTTTCCATCGCCCCCCTTCCAGCGGTGCGATGGAAAACTCATATCAGGTCCTGTAATCGCCGTTAATTTTCACATATTCGTAAGTGAGGTCACAGCCCCAGCAGGTAGCTTCGTACTCCCCCTCGTTGAGGGACACGTCGATGATTACTTCGTCCTGAGTGAGTATCTTTTTCGCCAGCTCTTCATCAAAATCTAAGCCGGTGCCCTTTTCGCACACCACGATACTCCCCTGAATGGAAGAGAAGCCGATGTCCACATATTCCGGACGGAAAGGGGCCTTAGAGTAGCCCATAGCGCACAGTACCCGGCCCCAGTTGGCGTCCGCGCCAAAGAGCGCCGCCTTCACCAGAGAGGAACCCACCACCGCCTTGGCCAGCCGCTCGGCGCTCTCCTCACTGCGGGCGGACCGGACGGCACAAGTCACAAGCCTGGACGCGCCCTCGCCGTCCGCCGCAATGGAGCGGGCCATCCTCTCGCACACCTGATGGAGCGCCTTGTAGAACACAGTATAGTTGTCGTCCTTCCATTCGATCTGCTCATTGTCCGCCATGCCATTAGCCAGCACCACGCACATGTCATTGGTGGAAGTGTCGCCGTCCACGGTCACCCGGTTAAAGGTGCGGGGAACGATGTCGTGCAGGGCATCCTGAAGCACCCCATGGGTGATGGCGCAGTCGGTAGTAATGAAGCACAGCATGGTGCCCATATTAGGATGAATCATGCCAGAGCCCTTGGCAACCGCCCCGATGGTAACGGTCTTTCCACCGATGGTGACGGCCACGGCGGTCTCCTTTTTCACCGTGTCGGTGGTCATGACGGCGTGGGCGGCGGCGTCTGAGCCGTCTCTGCTCAGCGCGGAAACCAGGGCGGGCATCCCCTTCTCAATGGAGGAAATGTTCAACTCCTGGCCGATAACGCCGGTGGACGCCACCACAAAGTCATTGGATTTCAGCCCAGTAGCCTTGGCCGCCAGGGCGCACATCCGCTCTGCGTTCTCGTGACTCAGCGGAGCGCAGGCGTTGGCATTGCCGCTGTTGGCAATGATTCCCCGGCACACCCCGTCCTCCAGATTGCCCATGGTTACGTAGATGGGGGCGGCCTTCACCCGGTTCAGGGTATAGACGGCAGCGGCGGAACACTCCCGCTCCGACAGGATCATGGCCAGGTCGTTTTTGTCCGGGCTACTCCCCGCTTTCACACCACAGTGGACGCCGGAGGCGGTGAAACCTTTCGCGGCGCACACGCCGCCGGGTATCTCTTTTAACATGATCGCAACTCCTTTTCGGTGTGTTCTTTTCCTTGAAAAGTAAAAGAACCAAAAAGAAACTTTACAATTGCAAAACTGCGTTTCGCTTAATCTTTTAAATGTTTAAGCCTTTCGTCTCCTCAAAGCCCAACATCAAATTCATGTTCTGCACTGCCGCGCCCGATGCGCCCTTGCCCAGGTTGTCCAGCCGGGCGGTCAGCATCAACTGCTCCTGGTTTCCATTGACGAATATCTGGAGGTTGTCCTTCCCCACCAAATTATTGGAACCGATAAAGCCACAACTGGGCGCGTCGGCGGGACGTAGCTCCACAATTGGACTGCCCGCGTAATAGCCCGCATACAGCTCACGCAGGGCCTCAATCGATGCGTCTCCATTCAACTGCTCGGCAAACAGGGCAACGGTCACCGTCATACCCTGGGGAAAATCACAGATCATGGGCATGAAAATGGGCTTGCGAGACAGGCCGCTCACCGCCATCATCTCCGGGATGTGCTTATGGGCCAGCGTGACGGCGTAATGCCGGGGAGAATCCAACTCCGCTTCCCGTTCCGCATCGGTATACTGCGCAATGGCCTTCTTCCCCGCCCCTGTGTAACCGGACAGGGCGTGGCAGGTCACGAATGATTCCGAGGCCAGCGCGCCCATCTCCACCAGCGGACGAATCAGAGACAAAAAACCAGTGGCGTAACAGCCTGGATTGGCCACCCGTCCGGCAGTCTTAATTTGCTCCCGTTGGCCGTGGAGCTCGGGAAAACCGTACGCCCACCCATCCGCCGTGCGGTGGGCTGTGGAGCAGTCAATGATCCTGGTATGCTCGTTAGTGACAAGGGAAAACGCTTCACGGGCAGCGGCATCCGGTAGGCACAGGAATACCAGATCGGCGGCATTGAGCAGCTTGCGCCGCTCCTCCACATCTTTGCGTTTTTCCTCATCAATCAGGAGCAGTTCGATATCATCCCGCTCCCCCAGCCGTTCATAGATTTGGAGACCGGTGGTGCCCTCCTTGCCGTCAATATAAATTTTTGGTTTTTTCATGTTCGTCACGTCCTATACCGCCATATCACGGCTCTACTTTGCGCTGGGCCACGAATTCCTCAATCAGCTCGATCTGCTTCTTCACGCTCTCCTCGGACGGACCACCGTATACCTTGCGCTCATTGACGCAGGTCTTGAGCTGAAGGGCGTCGTACACGCTCTCGTCAAACAGACCCGAGATGGCTCGGAAGTCTTTCAGCGGCAGGGTATCAAGGCTCTCCCCAGTCCGGATACACATGTGGACCAGACGGCCCACGATCATGTACGCCTCCCGGAAGGGCATCCCCTTCTTCACCAGGTAGTCGGCGCAGTCGGTGGCATTGATGAAGCCCACCGACGCCGCCCGGGCCATGTTCTTATCCTTCACCGTCAGGGTATCCAGCATGGCCGTGAACACGGGAACGCACAGCTCCACCGTGTCGATCGCGTCAAATACCGGCTCCTTGTCCTCCTGCATATCCTTGTTATAGGCCAGCGGCAGCCCCTTCATCACCGTCAGCAGGGTGATGAGGGAGCCGTACACCCGTCCGGTCTTGCCCCGGACCAGCTCGGCCACGTCGGGGTTCTTTTTCTGGGGCATGATAGACGAGCCGGTGGAATAGGCGTCGTCCAACTCCACAAACTTAAACTCCCAGGAGCACCACAGGATAATCTCCTCCGAGAACCGGGACAGGTGCATCATGAGGATGGACAGTGTAGACAGCAGCTCAATGGCGTAATCCCGGTCCGCCACCGAGTCCATGGAGTTGTCGGTGGGCTTGGCAAACCCCAAGGCGGCGGCAGTCTGGAACCGGTCCACGGGATAGGTAGAGGTGGCCAGTGCGCCGGAACCCAGGGGACACTCGTCCATGCGCTCCATACAGTCCTCCAGCCGGGTCACGTCCCGCTTGAGCATGTTGGCGTAGGCCATCATATAGTGCCCAAAAGTAGTGGGTTGGGCCCGCTGTAAATGGGTGTAGCCGGGCATGACGGTGGACAGGTTCGCCTTGGCCTTCTTTACCAGAACCTTTTCCAGGCCCAGCACCAAGCCGATGATATGGGGGATTTCTTCCTTTACGTACAGCCGGAAATCGGTGGCCACCTGGTCGTTACGGGACCGGGCGGTATGCAATCGTTTGCCCGTCTGTCCGATGCGCTCGGTCAGCAAGGCCTCGATATTCATGTGGATGTCCTCATTATCCAGGGAGAACTCCACCTGATCGCCGTCGATATCCGCCAAAATAGCCCGGAGGCCCTCCACGATTTTCTCCGCCTCGTGCGCCTCGATGACGCCGGTCTTGCCCAGCATGGCGGCGTGGGCCATAGAGCCCCGGATATCCTGCTCGTACAGCCGGGCATCAAAGCCGATAGACGAGTTGAAGTCGTTGACCAGGGTGTCGGTCTCCTTCTGGAAACGGCCCGCCCAGAGTTTCATAATGATTACCTCGCTTATCTGTTATCACGCCTCGCCTGTTCGCGACGCGCGGCTTCACTTCGATTCAGGCAAAACCCGCCCCAACTGCGCGGCGGCAGGGCTTTTGCCTTCTCTCCGTTCCATCCGTGCTGCTCACGACGGCTCGGACGCTTATAGCTTTCCCTGCTCCCGTAGCGCCTGGACCTTGTCCGGCAGGCCCCACAGATTGATAAAGCCCGTAGCATCGTCCTGATTGTAATCACTTTCCTCGAACGTGACCAGGTTCTCGGAATACAACGTCTCGGGAGAGGTGACGGAGGAGGTGATAATATTACCCTTGTACAGCTTCAACTTCACCTGGCCCGTGACATGCTTCTGGGTGTCCACCGCAAAAGCCTGGAGCGCCTCCCGCAGAGGCGTAAACCATTTGCCGTTGTACACAAGGTCGGCGAAATCCACTGCCAGCTTGGACTTCATGTGCTTGGTGTCCTTATCCACGGTGATCATTTCCAGCACCTCGTGGGCCCGATAGAGGATGGAACCGCCCGGCGTCTCATACACGCCCCGGTCCTTCATGCCCACCAATCGGTTTTCCACGATGTCCAGCAGTCCGATGCCGTTGTCCCCACCCAGCTTGTTCAGCTTGCGGATGATGTCGGACGTCTTCAGCTTCTCCCCATCGACGGCCACGGGCCAGCCCTTCTCAAAGTCCAGGGTAACATAGGTGGGTACGTCAGGAGCCATAGCTGGGGACACGCCCATTTCCAGGAAACCCGGCTTGTCATACAGCGGCTCGTTGGCAGGATCCTCCAGGTCCAGCCCTTCATGGGACAGGTGCCACAGGTTCTTATCCTTAGAGTAGTTGGTTTCCCGGGAAATCTTCAAGGGCACGTTGTGGGCCTCGGCGTAGTCGATCTCCTCGTCACGGCCTTTGATATCCCACTCACGCCAGGGGGCGATAATGCGCATCTCGGGGGCAAAGCGCTTGATGGCCAGCTCAAAGCGCACCTGATCGTTGCCCTTGCCAGTGCAGCCGTGGCAGATGGCGTCGGCCCCCTCCTTCTTGGCGATCTCCACTAAACGGCGAGCAATGATGGGACGGGCAAAAGCTGTCCCCAGCAGATAGTCCTCGTACTTGGCCCCCATCATCATGGACGGAATGATGACCTCGTCCACCATGATGTCAGTCAGGTCCTCGATGTACAGCTTGGATGCGCCGGTCTTGATGGCCTTTTCCTCCAGGCCATCCAACTCGTCCCCCTGCCCTACGTCGGCGGACACGGCGATGATCTCCGGGTTGTTGTAATTTTCCTTCAGCCAGGGGATAATGATAGATGTATCTAATCCACCGGAATATGCAAGCACTACTTTTTTTACGTCAGTCACGGTGATTCCCTCCGTTTATCCTTAATTATAGGCAACATTCTTGCTCTGCTTGTAAGCAGTATACTACCCTGTCCCCTGATTGGCAAGTGCTTTTTTGCATAGTTATCCGATTTTATCCTGGCATTTCTGGGCAATATTCCACATATTCGGATAAATATTCATACTTTCAATGTATAATCTCAATTCTTATTCACAGCATTCTCCACACGCGCCGTAATAATTTCTACAATTCCTATTGACAAGGTATGCTTTTTACGGTATGATTTGGGCGAAACAAAATAGGTCCCCCCATTCACGGACTTTTAAGGAGATGGAACAAACCATGATATACGCGGACAATGCCGCGACAACAAAAACCAGTGCCGCCGCCCAGCAGGCCATGCTGGACGCCATGGAGCATTTCTGGGGCAATCCCTCCAGCCTCCACTCCCCCGGCCAGCAGGCCAAGGAGGCCCTCCAATCTGCCCGGGAGGCGGTGGCCAGGGCCATCGGTGCCCAGCCCCGGGAGATTTATTTCACCTCCGGCGGCAGTGAGGCGGACAATCAGGCCATCGTCAGCGCTGCCAAAACAGGCGCACACAAGGGCAAAAAGCACCTCATCACCACCGCCATTGAGCACCACGCCGTCCTCCACACCATGGACCAACTGGCAAAAGAGGGGTTTGAGGTCACTTTGATCCCCGTGGACGAGAGCGGCATTGTGAAGGTGTCCGACGTGGCCGCCGCCATCCGGGAGGACACCGCCTTGGTGTCCGTCATGTTCGCCAACAACGAGATCGGCACCATCCAGCCTGTCGCTGAAATCGGGGCGCTGTGCCGGGAGAAGAATGTCCCCTTCCATGTGGACGCTGTCCAGGCCGTGGGCCACCTGCCCATCGACGTGAACGCCCAGAACATCGACATGCTTTCCCTGTCCGGCCACAAGTTCCACGGCCCCCGGGGCGTGGGTGCGCTGTACGTCCGCCGGGGCACTCCCCTGCTCACCTTCATCCACGGCGGGGCCCAGGAGTCCGGCCGCCGGGCGGGCACGGAAAACCTCCCCGCTATTCTAGGTATGACCGCCGCCCTGGACGACTCCATTGCCCACATGGCGGAGAACAACGCCCACGCAGCCAAACTGCGGGACGCCCTTATTGACGGTCTGTCTAAAATCCCCCACTCCACCCTCAACGGCGACCGAGAACACCGCCTTTCCGGCAACGTAAACTTCTGCTTTGAGGGCATTGAGGGCGAGTCCCTGCTGCTGCTGCTGGACGATAAAGGCATCGCCGCTTCCTCCGGATCGGCGTGTACCTCTGGTTCCCTGGACCCCAGCCACGTGCTGCTGGCCATCGGACGGCCCCATGAGGTGGCCCACGGCTCCCTGCGCCTCACCTTAGACCAGGACAACACCATGGAGGACGTGAAAGCCATCGTCAAGGCGACCACCGAGGTTGTGAATTATCTCCGGGATATGTCCCCCGTTTGGAAAGCATTACAGAGAGGAGAGCGCAACTATGTTATACAGTGAAAAAGTGATGGATCATTTCCGCAACCCCCGCAATGTGGGTGAGATCGAGAACGCCGACGGCGTGGGCGAGGTGGGCAACGCCAAGTGTGGAGACATCATGAAGATGTACCTCAAAATTGAGGACGGCATCATCATAGACGTGAAGTTCGAGACCTTCGGCTGCGGCAGCGCCATCGCCACCAGCTCCATGGCCACCGAGCTCATCAAGGGCAAGAAGGTGGAGGACGCCCTGTCCCTCACCAATCAGGCAGTGGTGGAGGCGCTGGACGGTCTGCCCGCCCATAAAATCCACTGCTCCGTGCTGGCCGAGGAAGCGGTGCGCGCCGCCATCAAGGATTACTACGACAAAAACGGCATCGCCTATGAGCCCGAGCAGTTCTGCGACGGCGACTGCTCCTGCTGCCACGAGCACGACCACCAGGAACACGAGGAATAATCCATCTTCGCAGTACAAAAGCGAGGGCCCGCCGGGATCGGTGGGCCCTCGCTTTTGTCTGTTCAAACTTATCGGTTCCGAACTGCGGGGCGTTTCGACCGCTGTTTACCGAATCTCTTTTTGCACGTAATCACCAGCACCTCCATCAGGTCCACTCCCCGTTCAAACACGAAGATCACCGAGGGGGTAAGCATAAGGAATACTACAATGACCAGCCCCGCCTGGAAATCCAGCGCGGTCAGCTCAAACAGGCCGCCGAACCCAAGAACCGCAGTGGCAAAGGCTGCCGCCATAGCGCCCAGCAGGGTCCACCGTTTCCAATCCAGCGGCCGGGAAATGTAGTACAACACCAGCAGGCCTACCTCGCCCATGATGACGGTGGCCAGAGTGGACAGGGTAACCCGCTCAAAGTCAAAGGCCAGGGTAAACAATTCGATAAAAATCATCAGCACGATGTTGGCCAACCCCCCCGGCAGGGCCCGCCGGAGCACGTTGGTCATAAACCGCCCCTTCACAATCTCGTGATTGGGCTCCAGCGCCAGCACAAAAGAGGGCGCGCCGATGGTGAGTGCGCTGATAAGAGTGAGCTGGATGGGGATGAAAGGATAGGGAAACCCGGCAAACAGATTGATGATGGACAAAAACAGGGACATGATATTCTTCACCAGATACAGCGCCGCCGCCCGCTGGATGTTGTTGATGACCCGCCGCCCCTCCTGCACCACCTCGGGCATGGAGGCAAAGTTCGAGTCCAGCAGCACCACCTGGGCCACCTGACAGGCCGCCTCCGAGCCGGAGGCCATAGCAATGCCGCAGTCGGCGTCCTTCAAAGCCAGCACGTCGTTGACGCCGTCGCCGGTCATAGCCACCGTGTGCCCCGCCTTTTGCAGGGCCTTCACCAGCTTGCGCTTCTGGTCAGGCGTCACCCGACCAAACACATTGAACTCCCGCACGGCCCGGGCGTAGTCGGCAGGCTCCTTCAGCGTGGCGGCGTCCACAAAACGGTCCGCCCCGGCGATGCCCGCCTGGACGGCCACGCTGGATACCGTGGACGGGTTATCACCGGAGATCACCTTCACCGTGACCCCTTGCTGGGCAAAATACTGGAAGGTCTGCGGGGCCTCCTCCCGGATGGGGTTGTTGATGACCGCCAAGGCCAGCGGCTCTACCGCGCCGGTCAGTCCTCCGTCCATCGTCGGAGCGTTGGCGCACTTTGCCAGCAGCAGTACCCGGCACCCCTGCTCCTGATAAGGCGCGACCATATGCTGCAAATCGGCGTACCGGGCCCCCATGATAAACTCCGGCGCGCCCACCACATACGCGCCGTAAGATTTGAAGATTACCGCCGACCATTTGTTGGCGGAGGTGAATGGTATTGTACGCTCCACCTGCCATACGGAAGACTTGTTGAAGCGCTCCGCCATGGCCCGGGCGGTGTCATTGTCGGCGTCGATCGCCCGGTAATAGGCATTGAAAATCTCTTCCACCTTGGCAGCGGAGCAGCGCTCCTCGTCCAGGGGTACCACCTCCCGCACGGTCATCTCCGGCTGGGTGATCGTCCCTGTCTTGTCCACACACAGCACATCTACGTGGGCCAAAGTCTCCACGGCGGATAACTCATGCACCAACGTTTGCCGCTGGGCCAGCCGCATGACGGACACCGCCAGCGCCACACTGGTGAGCAGATACAGCCCCTCGGGAATCATACCGATGAGGGCGGCCACCACAGCGGGGACCGCATCGGAAAAGGCGCTCTCCTGAACCACCAGTTCATTGTAAAACAAGGCCGCGCCGATGGGAATCAGGGCAAACCCGATAAACCGGATCAGTCGGTCCAACGACTTCATCATCTCTGAACGGCCTACTCCCTGGTCGGACTTGGCCTCCAAAGACAGCCGGGCGGCATAGCTGGATTTTCCCACCCGGTCCAGCCGTGCCCGGCACTTGCCCGACACCACAAAGCTGCCGCTCAGCAGCTCATCCCCCACGTCCTTGGTGATGGGATCAGCCTCACCGGTGATAAGGGCCTCGTTTACCGTCACCTGGCCGGACATGACCGGGCCGTCGGCCGGGATCTGATCTCCGGCCCCTAGCTCCACAATGTCCTCCCGTACCAGCTTATGGACAGGGACGGTGCCAAGCTGGCCGTCCCGCACCACTTTTACCCGCGACTCACTAATCAGGGATAGCTTTTCCAGAGTGGCCCGGGAACGGAGCTGCTGGACAATGCCAATGATGGAGTTTACCGCCGCGATCCCCAGAAACATCATGTCCTTGAAGTCTCCGGCTAACACCAGCAAAGCGGCCAGGACCACAAACACCAGGTTGAAAAAAGTCAGCGTGTTTTCCCGGATGATTTGACCGGTGGACTTGGCGTTGCTCTCTACCATCTCGTTGCCCAAACCCTGCTCCAGAAAGTCCGACGCCTGAGCTGTGGTCAAGCCCAACTTGGGGTCGGGGAATACACGCTCTGGCTCTCGAGCAGAGCGGGAAGCACGGTCCGTCCGGCGCTTTGAGTGGTCGTTGTCCCGGCGGCGCTTGGGCGGCGGAGCTTGTTGGAATTGTGCCTGTTGAGCCATAGTATCGGCCCCTTTGCTTTTTATTTGTCTGAGTTCTTCCAAATTTTTCAGATCGTTGACATTATACTATAAAAAAGAACCGGCGTAAAGCGCCGGCCCTTTAACGTTTTGTTAAATTAGACAAGATACGTCAAACGCTCCACCGCACCTCAATGGTAAATATCCCATCCTCCCAGCGGGCCCGGGCAGTGTGGCCCATGCGCTCCGTCAGCGCCTTGACGATGGCCAAGCCTAAGCCTGTGGATTGGCCTGTACGCATTTTATCCGCAGTATAAAAACGCTCGAACACATGGGCGGCATCTTCCTCTGTCATATCATCCGCACGGTTTGAGAAGGAGGAGATGACATATCCCCCGGACCGATACAATTTAATCGACAGCATATCCATTCCGTGGCGCAGGGCATTGGTCAACAGATTGGAGAAAATGCGGGTCACCGCTCCCCTGTCCGCCCAGACCGGGGGCAGGTCCGGCGCAATATCCACCTCCATGGCAAGCCCTGTTTCCTCGATTTGCTCATAAGCTGCCGCCAGTTGGTCGGACAGGGCGCGGCCCAGGTCCACCTTTTCCCGCTCCAAAGGCAGTTCTCCCCCTTCGATGCGGGACAGATCATAAAATGTGGCGATAAAAACTTGAAGCGTCCGCGCTCTCCCCTCGATGACCTGGAAGTACTCTTGCCGTTTTTCCGGGGGCAGCTCCTTCTGCTCCAAAAGCTGCAAATAGCCCAGGATAGAGGTCAGCGGCGTGCGCAGGTCGTGGGACACGTTGGCAATCTGCTGGCGCAGCTCCTGCTCCTTGCGGCGGTAGCCCGCCCGCTCCTCCTGGCGCAGCTCCAGCAGGTCGTTGAGGCAGACCAGCAGCTCCTCCGCCCCGGCGCTGGGACATGGCAGGGACAGGCGGGCCGTAGTCTCGTCGGCCATCTGGGCTCTCATCTGGCTGGCAGCCCGACACAGCCCACGCTCCAGGGTGTACCGACGGACCGCTTGGACAGCAATCACCAACAGCAAGACAATGATCATAGCGGTTTTCATGGAACGCCGCGCCCCCTTTCGTCAAATAACCCCCAGCGTAATCAAAACCAGCAGCGTGAACAAAACGACAAGGATCACCTTGATGTACCAGGGGGAACGTTCGCCCCGGCCCATCCAAAGCCCCAGCAGCACCAGCAGGATAGGGCCGAGAATGCCCATAGGTCCCCCGGCAATGATCAAAAACCATTCCATCCGAACAGAACCATGAGGAGCAGGAAGAACACGATTACAGGAATTTTCATTGGAACACCCCATCAAACGGCTTTTGCCGGGCCTTTCGGCCCGGCGGAAACCGGCTCATTTTTTCGGCTTTTGAAGAATCAGGCTGAGTCCGCCTATCATCGCCGCCGCGATGGCGGCCCAAAGCACCGCTTCCATCCGTTTTCTCCGTTTCATGGTTATTTGATCTCCTTTCGGTTGAATCCATACAGGCCCACAGCGGTGCAGACGACGACCCAAAATGCCCCCACCAGCCACGCCCTGCCCAGATAGCTCACATCGCCCACCACGCTTTTGGCTCCATTCAGCATTTGCACAGGGAAATACGGGACCGCCTTGAGCAGCGCATTTCCCACGGGTCCCTGGATAAGCAGTCCCGCCAGATCGATGAAAGACTCCAGCACGAACACAATGCCCACATAGAGGAAAGAGCTGGCCATTTCACCATTCACCAAAAACAGACACATACATAGCGCCGCCTGAGCGCCAATCCACAGCGGAAGCCCTACTGACAGGAAGTAGCCCACGATAGCCAGCGCCTCCGATGTGGCGTAGAACGCGGCGGACTCCGACTCCATGGGCAGACAGACCGCGCAAAGCCCCAGGAAGAAAGCCATCATGACCACCAGATACACGATGGACAGCAGGGTCTGGGCCAGGAATTTGCCCAGGTAAATCTGAGTGCGGCTTAAGCCGAAGGACACCTCATTTTTCAGCGTGGAGTTCTTGTACTGCCCGGCAAACACGATATCCCCGGTGAGCAGACAGGTACAAAAGCCGATGGCTCCCATCTCTATGATGGTGATAATGGCCCCGCCGAAAGGGGTGGCCATGGAATGGGCGTTGTGGAAAGCAAACATGGACGCATAAAGTGCCTCCAATGCCATCATAACCCCAAGGGCGATATAGGTATAGGGCCGATGGAGCAGCTTGTAAATCTCAGCGCGGATATAGTTAAACATGGCGCCCACCTCCGATCAGGTCGAGGAAATACGCTTCCAGGTCCGCGCCCTTCTGCTCCATGGCCAGCAGGGCCACCCCGTTCCGGGCCAGGGCGTAGGACGCCTGCTTGGGATCGTCCAGGCAGGCGTAGAGCTGGACCACATTGTTGGGCAGGACCTCAAACTTGTCCGTACCCAGCTCGCTCTGGAGAACAGCGGCGGCCTTGGCGGCGTCGTCCACCTCCAGCCGCAGGCAGGTGCGGCATTTGTCATGGAGGGTTTCGGCGGAAATCTCCTCCAGCAGCTTGCCCTGCTCCATAAAACCGTAGCGGGTGGCCACGTTGGACAGCTCTGACAGGATGTGGCTGGAAATCAGGATAGTGGTCTGCCGCTCCTGGTTGAGCTGACGCAGAATCTGCCGGAACTCCGCCACCCCCTCCGGGTCCAGGCCGTTGATGGGTTCGTCCAGGACGAGGAAGTCCGGATGGTTCATCAGAGCCAAAGCCAGCCCCAGCCGCTGCTTCATGCCAAGAGAAAAGGATTTGAACTTTTTCTTCCCCGTATTCGCCAAATCCACCTGCTCCAGCACCTCATCTACCACATGCCTGCCGGGAATCCCCCGCTGGAGGCGGTAATACTCCAGGTTCTCCTGAGCGGTGAGGAAAGGGGAAAAGGAGGGGATTTCAATCATGGCGCCCGTGCGGGTGCGCTGGGACCGCATGTTCTTTCCCGACGCGCCAAACAGCTCCATTTCGCCCCCGCTGGGCTCGGATTGGCCTGTAATCATCCGCATGAGAGTGGTCTTCCCCGCCCCGTTGCGGCCCACCAAGCCATATACGTCCCCCCGGCGCACCAGCATATTCACGCCGTCCAGCACCTTACAGGAACCATAGGCTTTTTGCAGCCCATAGGTTGCCATCACCGCTGTATTTTCGTTCATAGCGTTCCCGCCTTTCTCTTCGTTGTGGCTATAGCTTATCGCAGAAAGGCCAAAACTCTTCAAAGGAAGTCTAAAGAAATCCTAAATATCGGCCAGCTTAAACCCGATGCCCCACACCGTTTTGATATAACTCCGGTCCGGGTCCGCCTTGGACAGCTTGGAACGCAGGTTGCTCACGTGGACGTTCACCGTGTTTTCGTCTCCCAGAAAGTCCTCGCCCCACACAGCCTCATAAATCTGCGCCCGGGAAAAGGCCCGCCGGGGGTTTTCCATGAGCAGGGCCAAAATGTCGAACTCCCGGCCGGTGAGGGACAGTTCCTCCCCATCCAGCGCTGCGGTGTGGCTGTCCCGGTCCAAGGTGAGAGGCCCCGCCGACAATATATCCGCTTTGGCGGTGGAGAACTCCCGGCTGCGGCGAAGCTGCGCCTCCACCCTCGCCAGCACCTCGGCATTGTCAAAGGGCTTGGGGATGAAGTCGTCCGCCCCAAGTTTAAGCACATTCACCCGGTCGGATATCCCCACTTTGGCCGAGGCCACGATGATGGGCATGGTTCTGCCCCGACGGATGCGGGTGATGAGCTCCTCCCCTGTCACACCGGGGAGCATCAAGTCCAGCACAATGAGGTCGTAGTCGTATTTTTCCGCCCACAACAAGGCCTCGCTGCCGGAAAAAGCAGCCCGACAGGTATAGCCTGCGCCCTCCAAAATGGTACACAGTAGGCGGTTGATGTCCGCATCGTCCTCCACGACGAGAATGTTGGCGGTGTCCATCGGTATTCCCTCCAATTTCTTATTTTTATTTAATGTCTAGTATATCATAAATGCCCCCGGCGTTTCCAGTCGCCGGGGGCATACTTTAACCTTTTTTAAGATTTTAAGCGGTGATGGTGGGAACCTGGTTGGTGAACTTCTGCTCCGCCTGGGCAATCTGCTGTGGCTGGGCCTGTTCCACCTTGTACCATCCCTTCTGCTTGGCGGTTTCAAACAGTTGAGTCTGGGTTTTGTGGCCTTGGGTGAGCAGGCTGACAAAGGTGTCCCGGAGCTGCACGTTGGTACACTCGGAGGCAAACAAATTGTAATTGGTGCTCATCTTCTTCTCGGTGAGCAGCAGGTCGGTGATGATCTCAGATTCCTTCATAGTCTGTCCTCCTCAGCGTAAGAATCCCAGCAGGGTGTCATAATTCCGCTTGTGCTGGGCGGCGTATTGGTCATAGGTGTTTTTTAGTTCGGTCTCCTGGGTCGCTTTGGCTGCGTCCTGATATTTGCAGCACAGCATACCCTCGAATCCCAACTGGTCCTCCAGGGCGGCCAGCTCTTTGGTGCTCAGATTCGACACGGGTGGTTCCCTCCTTAACATTGGTGGCCTTAGTATGCCCAAAGAAGGAAAATATATGCAGGCGCGGGGACAGCGGAATATTTACCCCGCCGTCCCCGCGTTTGACCCGCCTCAGCGGATCGTCCTTTCCATGATGATTTCGTCCTCGTCTTGCTGACCGGTGTGGGTGAAGCCCAGCCCGCTGTACAGCTTCCTGGCCGCATCATTTCCCTCAATATAGCAGAGCACCACCTTGTCAAAGCGGCCCTCGGCCTCCATCTGCTCCAGGACAAGCTGCGCGGCCCGGCGTCCGAAGCCCTGGCCCTGATACCGGGCGTCGATAAAAAGCTGACTGAAATCGTAGGCACCCAGCTCGGCGCAGTCATGGTACATGGCCATGCCCACGGGGATTTCGCCGTCTCGGACGACAAAGGCCCGGCTGCCGTGCTCCCGATAAGCGTAGGCCCTGGCCAGCAGCCGCATATCGCTGGACACAAACCTCTGCTGTGCCTCCGACACCTTCAACCCCAGACGCCAGTTGTCCGGGCCGACAGGTTCCAGCCAGATCACTGGGTGTTCCCCTGCCCGGGGACAGACGCTTTTTTCTGCTTCGCCGGCTTGAGCTTCAACACATCCTTATAGAAGGTGTCCAGCTCCTTCTTGGCGGGGAAGGCAGCCACATACATCTGGTTGCCCATGGCATCCGCCAGAACGTCGGGAATACGCCCCACCATCTTCATGTGCTTGCCATACTTTTTCATAATAGCCTCGTGGTCCATGGCAAAGGGCTTGCCGTCCCGGAGACCGGCATAGGCACAGAAGAAGTGCTCCCCCGCCTCCAGCGTGGAACGGTCAAAAGCTATCATGTCCGCCCAGATTTTGTACACATTGGTGGAGTTGGCAAAGTTCATCATATCGGGGCTGAACCCGCCGCAGGGGCGCATATTGACCTCCAGCGCCACCACGTCTCCCTTTTTGCCCATGCCCTCCTGATCCTGAGTGAGGCGGAAGAATTCAAAATGGACGAAACGGCTCTTGACCCCGAAACTCTTCACCGTAGCCCGGCCCGCCTTTTTGGTATCGGCGGGCAGATCCTTCACGATATAGTAGATAGAGTTGTCCGCCTCGTTCACAATGTCCATGATGGACATGGGGGTGACATTCCCCGTCTCAAAAATGGGGTTTCCGGCGGAGTCGATGATGGCGTCATAGGAATTGACCTCGGCGTGGATAAACTCCTCCATAATGTAAGCAACGTCGCGCTTGGTCTCCAGAAACTCCTTCAAATCCTCCTCACTGGACAGCTTGTGGGTGTCGGAAGCGCCCACCCCGTTGTCCGGCTTGACCACCACCGGCCAGCCCACCTTCTTGATGAAGGCCAAACAGCCCTTGAGATCGTCCACCAAGTGATAGCGGGCCACAGGGATCCCCGCCTTTTCGTAAAATTCCTTCATCTTGGACTTGTACTTGATGCGGGGGATATCCTCGGTCTGGAAACCGGAGGTGATGTGGAAATCAGTGCGCAGCTTGGCGTCCCGCTCCAGCCAGTATTCGTTGTTGGACTCCAGCCAATCCACCCGGCCGTGCTTGAAAATGAAGTAGGCCACAGCGCGGTATACCTCGTCGTAGTTCTCCAGGCTGCTCACCTTGTAATACTCGTTGAGGCTGTCCCGCAGCTCATTGGTCAGCTCGCCGTAGGGCGCGTCGCCGATGCCCAGCACGTTGAGTCCGTTGTTTTTCAGCTCCCGGCAGAACTGCCAGTAGTTGGTGGGGAAATTGGGGGAAATGAAGATCACGTTTTTCATTGTTTTTCCTTCTCTCTCTTTTGGTGCTCAGGTTTGATCCAGCAGATAGGGCACAAAATAGGCCACTTGCTTGTACCACCAGTCCCAGTCGTGGGCCACATCGTAGCCCCAGATATCCACCCAAATGTGGATATCCTTTTCGCGGAAAATGTCCGCCAACCACATGGTCGTCCCCGGAATCTCCCAGGGCCCCCGGCCCACACAGACAACGCCCTTCTTCTGGTTGTACAGATCAACGAAGGGATGACCCTTGGGCATATCGGATAGGTAGTGGACGGGAGAATTGCGATAGACTACCTCGTCCACATAGTTGTCAAAACCGTAATCTGCGCTGTATATCCCGCTGAGGGCCAGAACCCGATCAAACAGGTCCGGGCGGCGGAAGAACAGGTTGGCGGCGTGGGTGGCCCCCAAGCTGCACCCGAACACCAGCACGCCGGCCTCGCCGTCCCAGCCGTTGCGCTTGTTCACCATGGCCCGAATGAAGGGCACCAGCTCATCGGTGATGTAGGCGATCCACTGCTCATACCGGCGGATGCGCCAATAGGGGTCGCCGCCCTTGTCGGACCAGCTTTCCGCGTCCATGGTGTCGATGGAGAACACCATCACCTGACCGGACTCGATCCAGGGGGCCCAGGCGTCGGTCATACGAAAGTTCTCGAAGTCAAAGAACCGACCGTCCTGGCAGGGAATGAACAGCACTGGACGGCCCGCGTGGCCGTACACCTTGCACTCCATATCCCGGCCCAGCGCTGGACTGTAGTCCTTAAAATATTGTGTCTCCATACTCTCTCCTTCGTCAATCCTCCCGCCCGTAGAGCAGGGTATTCATGAAAAATGGGATTTGCCGTTCCCAACTGGCCTCGCTGTGGTCGCCGCCGGGCACCATACGGAAGTCCAGCAAAACGTGCCTGTCCAGCAGCGCTGCCGCCGTCCGGCCCAGCAGCTTAAAGGTCTGGGCGTGGTTGGTCAGCTCCCGGGAACCGTAGTCCATATACAACACCGTATTCGGGCTAATCCTCGCCGTGCGGATCAGGGTATCCACCTTCCCCGGCGCCACCCACAGCGACGGGGACAGCGCCGCCCCCCGGGAGAACCAGCGGTTGTACTCCAGCACGGCGTACAGAGCCATAAGTCCGCCCATGGAACTGCCCGCGATAAAGGTGTTCTCCCGCTCCGGGAGGGTGGGGAACTCCCGGTCGATCTCCGGCTTAAAGGCATGGACCAGCCACTCCATGGTGGTCCTCCCCCGCCCTACCACCCGGCCAAAGCCGCCGGTGTAGAAAGACCAAGGCGAATATTCGGACAGCCGTCCGTTATCCGGATGGTGGTTGCACTCCACTGCGGCCACGATGATCTGGGTCTGGGTGGCATCCAAGTACTCACCCATGCCCCAGCTCTTGCCATAGGTGGCGTCCTCGTCAAAAAACACATTGTGCCCATCAAACATGTAGAGCACGGGGTAACGCAAATCAGGGTCCATCTCCCAGGAATCGGGCAGGTAGATGTACGCCCGGCGGGGTTCATCCCCGGTGAGCTCGGGAATGGTGATGTTCCAACTGTCGATCATAGTACAATATCCTTTCACGCTTCAAAGCAATATTATGTTATGTTAGTTTAACACAGTATCGTGGAAAATGCAATCCATGGATTTCCCTATCTTCTCCTTTTCAGTCCTTGGGTTGTAGCACAATTTCACAGATATTTTCTTTTCCGCTCTTGACGCGGACCGGAGGCCTGTGCTAAAATAACCGTTGTTATAGGTCGTACCCATGCTGGTATAGCTCAGTCGGTAGAGCAGCTGATTCGTAATCAGCAGGTCGTGTGTTCGAGTCACATTACCAGCTCCAAAAAGCTCCGCTCAAGTTTCTTTGAGCGGAGCTTTTTGCGTGCCGGGAACATTTTCCAGCTTCCAAAAGCAATCGGACGGCAAAAGACGCCTCTCCTTCTTGACAAGTGGTTTATGTTATGTTATTATTATGTTATCCGATATATCGCGAAGCATAATATATATAGAGAGGGGATACTTCATGGACCAGGGCCCTATGACTGAGGCCGCCTATTACATTTTGCTGGCGCTGCTGAAACCCGGCCACGGCTACGGCATGATGCAGCGCATCCGCGAGCTGTCCGGCGGGCGGCTGGTGATGGGTCCGGGAACCCTCTACGGCGTTCTCAGCCGCATGAGCAAGGAAGGGCTCATCATCCTCACCGGCGAAGAGGGGCGGCGGAAAAACTACGCCATCACCGAGGCGGGAAAAACCGCCCTGCTGGCGGAATACGACCGGCTGAAACGACTGGTGGCCGACGGAAGCATCTTGGAGGAGGTACAGAGATGAACCGTGTAAAATACAAACTCCACCCCAGTGAATACGATTTGGGAGAAAATGAAAAATTCTACAGCGATATGGAGGCCAAGGGCTGGCGGCTGGTAAAGCGGGGAAACAATCTCAGCAAATTTATCCCCGTGGAACCCAGCCGGACCAAGTACCGGATTGAGGTCACTTCTCCGGCCTTTTTAGAGGAAACAGAGCTCCCCGAGGGACAGCTCGCGGTATTTGAGGACTGCGGCTGGGAGCATGTCGCCGGTCGGGGATTCCTGCACATCTTCCGGGCTCCCGAGGGCAGCGACGCGCCGGAGTTCTACGCAGACCCCCGCCAACAGGCCGAGACTCTGAAAGGAATCCGCCGATACCTGTGGTGCAGCGCGGCGCTCCTCCTCCTGCTGGTGGCAGCGGTTGTCCTCTTCATCCTGCTCAATCCCACTTCTGCAAGGCAGTACGCTATATTCGTCCAGCGCGCCGTTCAGTGCCCCGCCCTCTGGGCTGGTCGGGGGCTCTTTTGCCTGTGGGGCGTCTATTACATCGTATGGAGCACATGGAAGCTCAACCGCACCTACCGCCGCCTGAAAAAAGGCGAGCCGCTGGATCACGCCCCCAAAACCAAGCATGCTTTTCACAGGCTGCTCCACCCGGGACTGCTGTTGCTGTCGCTGCTGTGGCAGCTTCTGGCTGTGGGTCAGCTCATCACCATCCAGGAAAGAGAACTGCCCACCCAGCCGGACGGGCCCTATATCATGCTCAGCGACATCGGCTGGGAGGGCGAACGCACCGATTTTATGGGACGGCACAGCGGTATAACCCACACCGCTTCCCTGCTGACGGACTACTGGGAAACAGTGGAATACATCCGCACCCAAGAGGACACAACCGTATGGCTGCGCCAGAATATTTACCGCCTGCGGTTCCCGGGCATGGCGGGCACCCTGACCCAGTCGTTGATGGAAACCGACACGCTTGCCCACGGGCCGGAGTCGTTTTCTCCCGTTGAGGTCGAGGGTTTCGATGCCGTCTGGGCCACCAGATACGAGATGGTAGCGGTCAGAGGGGATATGGTGGCCTACACGGTGTTTCTAAACTGGGCCGACGACGGAATCGACTGCCAAGCCATCTGCGCCGCACTCCAAGCCGCATGGGAAAGCTGAACCGTTGCGCTTCTATAAGGAAAAAGCATGGCCTTCCAGCCATGCTTTTTCCTTGATTTTGTCTCAGATCCCGTGACGGAAGTTATAGGCGCCGCACAGGGTGTTGGTGTTCTTGATGATGATATTCATCGCCACTAAGGGACCAATCCCGCACAGCAGAGCGCCCACCAAATACCACAGCAGAACGGTGGTCCCGTTCTCCTGGAAGTTCTGGCCATACCGGGGGGCGTTCGATGCCAACCGGTTCCCCAGGCTGTACATCCAGTAAATCTGGTAAAAGCCACAGGTAATCATACTCAGCAGGATAAGCTTAACCAAGCCGGCGGTACGCCTGCCGTCACCATCGCACACCACGTTTACATCTCTGGCCAGGGCATAGATAAAATACCAGCCGTAAATACCGCAGGTGACCAAATTCAACAGAATATAGGCCAAAATGCTTCGGTCCGTCTTCAGGTGGAAGGGTGCATAACCCGGTTGGGGCGGAACGGGACCAGGCTGCTGCTCGAAGGAATTGTTCTGGCTATAGGCGGCCTGCCGCTGAGCCTCTTGCTGGGCTTGCTGCGCGGCCCGCCGGGCCTGGGCCTCCTGCGCCGCCTGGGATGCCTGAGCCCCCACCTCACCCGCTGTCTGGCTAAAGGAGGCAAACGCCTGATTCAGGTCCCTGGACAGCGCCTCACCGTCCAGGCTTTCCAGAACGCTTTCCCCCAGCACAAAGCGAATGATGGCGTAAACGCCGCCTACCGTGACCACCGCGCCCATCACCGTGACCAGCAGATTCTGGAAGACGGCAACTGCGCTGCCAGGATAGCGCACAAATATCAAAGTGACCAGCAGAAGAAGTACGCGGGCCACAATATTGACCAGTCCGCCCCCTGCCAAGCAGAGAATCAGACCGTTGGAGTTCGCCGGATTTCGCCGGAACGCCACCATCAGCAGCATCAGGCACATCCACACGCCGCCTACTACCAGAAGCAGATTTGCCACCAGGTAGAACAGGCCGGTAAAGGACATCAACCAGCCAAACACCGACGTGATAAACGTAAACACCCTGGTAATCGTGCGGTAGCCGTAAACCACCAGGCAGATCACGGCAAAAACGGTGAGGATAACTGCGCTGTTCCCGCCGCCGACGCCGCCAAAGCTGGGGGGCTGAGACGAAGGCGGAGGCGTCTGGCCACCCTGTTCGGGGGCGCTGCCGTTCATAACCGGCTCACGCCCCTCGTGGAGCTGATTTCTGCCGCACCTGCTGCAAAACGAAACACCGTCTTCCAGTTCAGCGCCGCAATTCCAACATTTCAACTTTGATCTCTCCCTTGCTTCTTTCTTTATCTATTTCCACCCGCCTGTCCGCAGAAGGATGGACAGCAACCTGGCAAACAGCCCCTGAGAGGGCTGAAATACCACAATTTGATCTTCTGGAGAAAACAGACGAAATAGATACACCAGCACAAACAGCCCGCACACCGTGCCCAAAAAGCTTTTCCAGAGCCATTCCGGTATCCGCCGCCGGAACATTAGTACCGCCGCCGCAGGTACCGGTAGCAAAAACAGCGGATGATACGCAAAGGCCGCCGACAAATCCAATCGCAGCAGGGACAGCCACGCCCGGCTCATGCCGCAGCCCGCGCAGGAAACCCCTGTTAAAAAACGGATCGGGCAGGTGACGCCCAAGGCCTCAATAAACAGGTAAAACAGCGCGATCGCCGCCAGCGCCTGCACATGATCCTTTTTCATTTTCCGAACTCCCAAAAGCCCGGCGTCCTACGGGGCGCTACGGATAATTTTTGACATTATACCACTATCCGACAAAACACGCAATATCTTCCGCCCGATTTTTTCCGGCGTACCACTCCCGCCCTCTTTTTAATAGGGACACGCCGCCGCCGCATACATTTTAGTTGGAGGTGGTTTCCATGTGGACTGCATGGCTTTTACTGACGCTGAACGGACTTTTTTTTACCTTGCGGCTTGCAGGAAATACAGGATCTTTCCCCCGGGCGCTCACCCGTGAGGAAGAGCAAGACTGTCTGGAGCGGATGGCCAAGGGAGACGAGGACGCCCGGGACATGTTGATTGAGCACAACCTGCGGTTGGTGGCGCACATAGTTAACAATGGGTGAAGCAAAAGGAAAAAGTCTGTGGTGTATCACAGGTGCGAACTTTTTCCGGGGATATTCGAGGAAAGTGACCGTATATTGGAATGCGATCATCTAAATCGCATGGATTCCTGTATGGCTCCAATTGCCCACAACGGCAGGTTTAGCAGCCAGTCCCCCCTCTTATAATCTGCCATGGAGGTTCGGATCGACAGCTTTGGATGAAACTTCTCGTGATATACCTTTAAGCTCTTGGCCTGGAGATTCGTCTCTGCTTTCACCTCTATAGGAATCACATCTTTGCCGTTGTCAATGACGAAATCAACTTCCGCCGTTCCGCGCTCCGCAGTCCAATAGTAGATATTGAGGCCTTTGAGTGTCTTTAGCTGTTGCAGCAAATATTGCTCCGTCAGCGCGCCTTTGAACTCATTGAACAGAGCATTACCATCCAACAGTACATCTTGCCGGAGTCCCACCATGCAAGACAGCAGCCCCACGTCTACCAGAAACAGCTTGAACGCCTTCAAATCCTCATACGCTTTCAGTGGCAGGCTTGGCGCATTGACCCGGTACACTTTGTGGACAAGCCCGCAATCCGTAAGCCAAAGCATGGCCAGTTCGTACTCCTTTGCCCGCGCTCCCTCCTTGATCAAGCCGTAGATAAACTTCTTGTTTTCCTTTGTCAACTGTGCCGGGATGCTGTTCCACAGCATCCGAATGCGGGGCACCACTTCATTTGGAGCATGCTTGTAAAAATCCTGTTCATAGGCTGCCAGAATGCGCTGCTGGATTTCCCTCACCTCATTGAAGTCCCGGTCATCTGCGAAAGCCTGCACAACTTCCGGCATACCTCCGACATAATAGTAGTGCTTTAGCAAGTCGGCATAGTCCTGCTTGAACGCAGTCGCCATTTCGAAGTCGCTCTTCTGAAAGAGCTCCACATACTGCCCTTTTCCCATCGCCATCAAAAATTCAAAGAAGGACAGCGGGTAAAGATCAAGGAATTCCACTTTCCCCACTGGGAATGATGTCCCGCGATGCAGCGCTACCCCCAACAAACTGTAGGCACAGACAATTTGGTATTGAGGCGCATCTTCATTAAAATATTTTAGACTGGATAGGGCTTGAGGTACCTCCTGTACTTCATCGAAAATCAATAGAGTGTTGAATGGATCTATCTTGTGCCCTGCGTACAGTTCCATCCCTGTAATGAGACGCTCAATCGCCAAACCTCCTTCAAATAGTTTTTTCATACGCTGGTTGTTATCTTCCCTTAACAAGAGCATACATAAGCACAACAAACTAAATGGGCTGTCAGCCTTACACAAAGCACCGCTTCCAACAATCGGAGCGGTGTTTTTGTATGTGTTCTGGACATCGTGACCAGAAGCGCCCCCGCCCGTTTTCACCGTTCCGTCCACGGAGTCTCTGCCGGATTTATCCCCCGTCGCCGCGCCACCCATAGCACAGCCGGGGCAGCCTGTCAAGGGCA
>CAJTTS010000007.1 GCA_910579155.1 uncultured Oscillospiraceae bacterium
TCATCAAGCACTATGAGTACATTGCCGACCGGGTGGAGCTGCCCATCATCCTCTATAACGTGCCCAGCCGCACCGGCGTGTCCTTCACCGCCGAGACCTACCAGGCGCTCAGCCAGAACCCCAAGATCAACGGCGTGAAGGAGGCCAGCGGCAACTTCTCCCTGCTGGCCCACACCCGCTTCCTGTGCGGGGACGACTTCTACATCTGGTCGGGCAACGACGACCAGGTGGTGCCCATGATGGCCCTGGGGGCCAAGGGCGTCATCTCCGTGGCCTCCAACATCGTGCCCGAGGTGATGGTGAAGATGACCCGGCTGTGCCTGGACAACGATTTTGAGGCCGCTTCCAAGCTCCAGATCCAGTACATGGACCTCATCGACGCGCTGTTCACCGAGGTCAACCCCATCCCCATCAAGGCGGCCATGAACCTGCTGGGTATGGAGGCTGGTCCCCTGCGTCTGCCGCTGTGCGACATCTCGGAGAAGAACCTGGAGGTCCTGCGCCAGGCCATGAAGCGCGCCGGTCTGCTGTAAGGAGCTTGCCATGCGAAAGATAATCATTTCCGGCTGCTGCGGCCACATGGGCCGGGTGGTGGCAAACATCTGCAACGATGACCCGGAGGTGGAAATCGCGGCGGGCATCGACCTGCTGGCCCAGCCCATGGAGGGCTTCCCGGTGTTCTCCACCCCCGCCGCCTGCACCGTGGAGGCGGACGCGGTCATTGATTTCTCCCACCCCGCCGCCCTAGGCCCCCTGCTGGAATTCTGCGTATCCAAAAAACTGCCGGTGGTGCTGGCCACCACCGGCTATTCGGAGGAACAGCTCGCCCAGATTACGGAAGCAGCCCAGTCCATCCCCGTGTTCCGCTCGGCCAACATGTCCCTGGGCATCAACGTACTGATGGACCTGGTGCGCCGCGCCGCCGCCCTGCTGGGGGAGGACTTTGACGTGGAGATTGAGGAGCGCCACCACCGCCGGAAGTTGGACGCCCCCAGCGGCACCGCCCTGATGCTGGCGGACGCCGCCGCCTCTGCCCTGCCCTATGAAACCGAGTACGTCTACGACCGCCACAGCGTCCGCAAGCCCCGGGACAAGCGGGAGATCGGCATCTCCTCCCTGCGGGGTGGCACCATCGTGGGCGAGCACACCGTGGTGTTCGCCGGGCGGGACGAGGTCGTCGAAATCAGCCACCACGCCGCCAGCCGGGAGGTGTTCGCCGTGGGAGCGGTGAAGGCGGCGAAATTTCTGGCCGGGGTGGATGCTCCGGGGCTGTACGATATGTCCCACCTCATTGAAGCAGACAAGGTGAACTGACCATGGATATTTGGGAACGGCTTTATTTAACAGCCAAGGAGCAGTATCATCCGCAGGACGTGTCCCCTTTCCTATACGCCCACCACGTTGTCTGCGCTCTGGAAAGCGAAGACGGCAGGATTTTTACCGGCTTCTGTTTTGAAAGCTGCTCCGGCGTTCTGGACCTGTGCGCGGAGCGGGTGGCCGCCCTCAACATGTATGTCAACAGCGGGCAAACCGTGGTCAAGCGTATGATTGCCTTCCGGGATCAGCCGCCTTATGGCGGGGGCAGCGGAATGCCCTGCGGCGCCTGCCGGGAATTCTTCATGCAGATGAATCTCCAAAATCGGGACATGGAGATCATGGTGGACTATGAGAAACGGGAAACTGTCACTTTAGACCAGCTTATCCCCAACTGGTGGGGCTTGGAGCGGTACGAACAAAATTAAACGATGCGGAGGCAATGAAAATGCCCTATATTTCTGTGGAAAGCGGCTCTTTATCGGATGAGCAGAAAACGGAGTTGATCCAGAAGCTGACGCAAACCGCCTCTGAGGTCATGCATGTGCCCCAGGAATTTTTCACCGTCACCATCAAGGAGCTGCCCAATTTGAACTTTGGAATCGGCGGCAAAACCATCGATAAAGTGAAAGCGGAATACATCCAGGCACACAAAGCAATCTGAACGATAAGTACGGAAAAGGCCGTCCCAAGCTGGGACGGCCTTTTTATTATGCTTCTATTGTTCCAATCTGCCACTCATCCTCATACACAATCTTGCCAGGATGGTCTGTCAAAACAATATCGCAGGGAATATCATACCGGTCCAGCAAATCGATCAGCGGCTGGATGTGCTCCAACCTAGGCTCACAACGCTCTGTTTTGAACCAGGTCACCGCCCCGTCCGGATTGTCGTTGTCCACCCCATAAAAGGGAGGCGCCGGGAGATTCTCCTCGAACCACCGCCTTGTCTCCCAATACAGCGTCTTGTCCTCCTCGCTGTATACGTTGTCCCGCACCCTCCGCCAGTTCAGCACGAAAATCCCCACCGGTTTTTGCGTCCGGTACGCGGTTTCCCGGCCCTGGATGCGCAGATATTGGCGTCCTCACGCCAGCACCGCCCGGTGGAACACCTTCTTGCCCTTCTTGACGATCACGCCCTCCCCGGCAAACCTGTCCTTGGGGAACTTCGCCGCAGGGTCGCTCATCTTCTCGTCGCCCAAGGCCACGCCGCCTTGCTGGATGAGCCGCCGGGCCTCGCCGTTGGAAGCCGCCAGCCCGCACTTTACCAGCAGCGTCAGCGCGCCGATGGAGCCGTCGGTGAAATCGGCATCGGTCAGCTCCGTGGACGGCATATCGCCCGCGTCCCCGCCGCCGGAGAACAGCGCCTTCGCCGCCGCCTGGGCCTTGTCCGCCTCCTCCCTGCCGTGAACCATGCTGGTCAGCTCCCAGGCCAGAATCTCCTTGGCCTGGTTCAACTTGGCGTC
The DNA here is from genome assembly GCA_910579155.1 of uncultured Oscillospiraceae bacterium. Next base: position 2,781 of record CAJTTS010000007.1, read on the forward strand.
CTTCCACTGGTCCATCTCGTCGATCTGCTCCAGGGGCAGGAAGGTCAGCAGCCGGATGCATTTCATCACGTCCGCGTCGCCCACGTTGCGCCAGTACTGGTAAAAGTCGTAGGGGCTGGTCTTGTTGGGGTCCAGCCACACGGCGTTGCCCGCCGTCTTGCCCATCTTGTTGCCCTGGGAGTCGGTGAGCAGGGTGATGGTCATGCAGTGGGAGTCCTTGCCCAGCTTGCGGCGGATCAGCTCCGTGCCGCCCAGCATGTTGGACCACTGGTCGTTGCCGCCGCACTGCATGTTGCAGCCGATGGTCTGGAACATGTGGTAGAAGTCATAGGACTGCATAATCATATAGTTGAACTCCAGGAAGGACAGCCCCCGTTCCATGCGCTGCTTGTAGCAGTCCGCCCGGAGCATGTTGTTCACCGAGAAACAGGCGCCCACCTCCCGAAGCAGCTCCACGTAATTGAGGTTCAGCAGCCAGTCCGCGTTGTTCACCATCATGGCCTTGCCCTCGCCGAAGTCGATGAACCGCTCCATCTGCCGCTTGAAGCACTCGGCGTTGTGGTCGATATCCTCCTTGGTGAGCATCTTGCGCATGTCGGTGCGCCCGGAGGGGTCGCCGATCATGGTGGTGCCGCCGCCGATCAGGGCGATGGGGGTATTACCCGCCGACTGGAGCCGCTTCATCAGGGTCAGGGCCACGAAGTGCCCCGCCGTCAGGCTGTCCGCCGTGCAGTCAAAGCCGATATAAAATTTGGCCTTGCCGTTGTTGATGAGGTCGCAGACCTCCTCCTCGCTGGTCACCTGGGCCACCAGGCCCCGGGCCACAAGCTCGTCGTAAAGCGTCATAATTTTTTCTCCTTTTGTAATTATTTTGTAAAGCTCCCAGGCCGCTCCCATGGCCCAGGCCTGATAGCGTAGGAACGTCGTTTTTTGGAACTCCTCCACGGGAAGCCAGACGAGGCGGTGGTCCTTCTCCGACGGCTCCGCCGTTTTCTCCCCCAGCTCCGCCAGGTACACATGGCCGGTGGGATGATAGGGCCTGCCGCTCAAATCCGTGGTATACTCCTCTCCCACGCAGGCCTTCTCCCTCACCGTGACGGCGCGACCTGTCTCCTCCAGGGCCTCCCGGCGGACGCAGTCCGCCTCGCTCTCCCCCGGCTCCATGCCGCCGCCCAGAAGAAAATAACCCTTGCGCTCGCTGTAGACCACTGCGGCCCGGCCCCGCCCGTCAAAGGCGATGCCGTAGGCCCCTGGCCGGTCCCGGTACTCCACCCTCGGCTGGGGCTGTCCAAACACCCTGTGTTCCATATCAAATTCCTCTCTGCATCAAAACGCCCCCTGTCCCCTAGGGACAGAGGGCGAAAGCTCGCGGTACCACCTCTGTTTTGCCGACTTCTCACAAAGCACGGCCTCAAGGAGTCCCCAACAGGACCCCGGCGCTGTACCGGGCGCACCCGTCCGGCCCTACTGGGGAAGCTCCCGTTCAGGCGGCCGCTCCGAGGGGTATTCGCCAAGGGTTCCTCTCCCCCTTTCACCAAACGGGGGCTCTCTGGGCAGGAAACCGATGGGTACTGGTCCTCATCTACGCATTGACAGGATAATACCACAAGAAAATGCCGTTGTCAAACCCTTTTTATCCGGGGAGCAGCCCAAAATGCCGCAGCGCCTTGGACACGCCGTCCTCCTCCACCGTGCCGGTGACATAGTGGGCCATGGCCTTCACCTGATCCTCGCCGTTGCCCATGGCCACGGCAACCCCGGCCAGCTCCAGCATGGACATGTCGTTCTCCCCGTCGCCAACGGCCATCACCTCGTCCCGGTCGAGGCCGTACCGCTCCATAGTGGCCCGGACACCCACGCCCTTGCCGCCGTCCTTCGGCACGATGTCGATCCCCTTGGGGTGCCAGCGGGTGAACCGGCAGCCCGGCATGACATCCAGGAAGAGCTTCTCCTCTCCTGCGGGCACAAAGGGACCGAACTGGTATACCTTCCCCTCCAGCAGCCATTCCGGGGAGCGCACAGGGTACGGCTCGGTGTGAAGAAATTTGTATACCTCCCGCACCCGGTCGTTGATCTGGGTGAGATAGCTCTCCCCGCTGCCCTCCATCACGGCGGGAATGTCTGGGTGGTCCATCAGCAACTGATAGGCCCCCCGGGCGTCCTCCCGGTCGATGGGCCGCTCCCGGTACACCGAGCCGTCCTCATCGCGGCAAAACTGTCCGTTAAGGGTCACATAGCCGTCGAACCGTGCGCTCCGGAGCATTCCGGTGCCCTCCAAATCCTGTACGGCCCGGCCCGAGCACACAAACAGTTTGATTCCCCGCTCCCGCAGGGCGGCCAGGTCCTCCAGCAGCCGGTCGGACAGATACTTCTGCCGGAAGGACACCAGCGTCCCGTCCACATCGAAAAAAACCGCCTTGATCATTTTGCCGCCTCTGACCCCGTCTTGTAGTCCTCCGCCGTAGCCATCAGCTCCTCCGCGCCCTTGAGCATAACGGCGGAGTTTGTCCCGCCGCTGAGCCTGGCCAGCTCTTCCCGGCGCTGGGAGCGGTCCAGCCGCTCCACCCGGGTGAAGGTGCGGCCGTCCGCCTCCCCCTTCTCCACGGAGAAGTGGACATCGCCCATGGCGGCGATCTGGGGCAGGTGGGTGACGCACAGCACCTGCCGCCCCCTGGACACCTCAAACAGCTTCCGGGCCACCTTCACCGCCGCACGGCCGGATACGCCGGTGTCCACCTCGTCGAAGATGAGGGTGGTGACCTGCTCCGTCTCCGCCAGCACGTTTTTCAGCGCCAGCATGATCCGGGACAGCTCGCCGCCGGAGGCAATCTTGTTGATGGGCTTCAGCGCCTCCCCCATGTTGGCGGACATGAGGAAGCGCACCGTGTCCATACCGGTGGCATCCATGCCGTCGGAGCCCTCCTTGGGGGCGAACTCCACCTGGAACTGCACCCGAGGCATATCCAACTCCTTCAACTCGACCTGAATCCGCCTGGAAAGCTGCTCCGCCGCCTTTTTCCGCTGCCCGGACAGCTTCCGTCCCAGCTCCACCGCCGCTTTCAGCGCACGGACCAGCTCCTTTTCCAGCTTGGCGGAGCGCTCCTCGGAGAACTGGATGTCGTCCAGCTCCCCGCGGCACCTGTCCAGAAAGGCAAGCATCTCCTCCACGCTACCCCCGTACTTCTTTTTTAACCGGTAGAGCTTGTCCAGCCGCTCCTCGATCTCGTCCAGCTCCCCGGGATAGAAGTCCAAGGTGCCCCGCAGGTCCCGGACCAGCTCCGCCAGGTCGTCGGCGTCGCAACGAAGCTGTGCCGCCTTCTCCGACAGCTCCCGCAGCCCGACGCTGTACCGGCCCCCCTGGGCCAGCCGGTTCTCCGCCTCCATGAGAAGGGACACAGCCCCCTCGCCGTCCTCCCCGCCGGTGAGGGCCTGCCAGGCCCCGTCTACCGCGTCGGTAAGCCGCTCGGCGTTGCGCAGCACCTCCCGGCGCTGGGACAGCTCCTCCTCCTCGCCCTCGCGCAATTCGGCCCGCTCCAGCTCCTCGATCTGATAGGTCAGCGTGTCCATCCGCCGGGCCTTTTCCGCCTCGTCCATCTGGAGGGACTCCAACTCACGCCGGGCGGCGCGCACCTTCTCATAGGCGGCGGCAAACGCAGCCAAGCTCTCCTGCGTCCCGCCGAAGCTGTCCAGATAGCCCAGGTGGCACTCCTCGTCCAGCAACTGCTGGCCGTCGTGCTGGCCGTGGACGTTCACCAACTGGCAACCCAGCTCCCGGAGCTGGGTGACCAGCAGCGGCCGCCCGTTTACCCGGCACACGTTTTTCCCGTCCCCCTGGATGGTGCGCTCAACCAGCAGCTCCCCGTTCTCGTCGGGGCCGACGCCCTGCTCCTCGAACCAGGCCAGGGCGGGCAGCTCCCGAAATACCGCCGACACCCGGGCGGACTTTGCCCCGGTACGGATGATGTCCCGGCTGGTGCGCTCCCCCATGATGGCGCCGATGGCGTCGATGACGATGGATTTGCCCGCGCCGGTCTCGCCGGTGAGGACGTTGAAGCCCTTGTCAAAGGTGATGTCCGCCTGGGAGATCACCGCAATATTCTCAATATGCAGTAAGCTGAGCATATCCCCTCACCCTTCCAGCATGGACCCGATCTCGCGGCACAGCTCATCCGCCGCCTGGTTGGTGCGCATAACGAGGATAGCGGTGTCGTCCCCGGCCAGAGAGCCCACCAGCCCCTCCAGCTCCATGCCGTCCAGGGCGGCCCCGGCGGCGGGGGCCAGACCGGGCATGGTCTTGACCACCACGATGTTCTGGGCCACGTCGCAGGAAGTAACCCCCTCCTTGAAAATATTTTGCAGCCGCCCCGCGACGGCCCTTTTTGGGGGCCGGGCGGAGGACACCACGTAGTGGTAGCTGCCCCCCTCCCCCGGCTGCTTCACCAGGTTCAGCTCCTTGATGTCCCGGGAAATGGTGGCCTGAGTGGCCCGGATGCCGCACCGGCGCAGGTGGTCCAACATCTGCTCCTGGGTCTCAATATCCTGCTCGTTGATGATCCGGAGGATTTCCGCCTGTCGTTTTGTTTTCAAGTCCTTTCACGCCTTTCCCAGTTTCTGATTGATGCGCTCATAAAAGCTCCGCCCGGTGAGCTTCACCAGTTGAGTGGTCTGACGGGACCGGCGGCACTCCACCCAGTCCCCGGGCCCCACCCGGAAAGCGCGGCCCCCATCCACCGACAGATAGGCGGTCTTTTTGCCCCCCGGCGTCAGCCGCACGCCCACCGACCGGCCGGCGTCCAGCACAAAGGGCTTGGCGTGCAGCGAGTGGGCGCAGATGGGGGTGATGATGATGTTGGCTGCGGTGGGCTCCACGATGGGCCCCCCCGCAGCCATGGAGTAGGCGGTGGAGCCGGTGGGGGTGGACACCACCAGCCCGTCCCCGGCGAAGGAGGAGATGGTCACCCGGTCGCCGGTGACCTCCAGGTCCAGCACCCTGGCCACCGCCCCTTTGGTGATCACCGCGTCGTTCAGCGCCTGTTCGGAGAACACCACGCGTCCCTCCCGCCGGACGCACACATCCAGCATCATCCGCCGCTCGATGCCGAACCTCCCGCCGGCCAGCCGGGACAGCAGGGACAGCTCCCCATGCTCCAGCTCCGCCATGAACCCGATGCTGCCCAGGTTCACCCCCAGCACCGGGATGCCCCGGGCGTTGGCCTCGTGGGCGGCGTGGAGGATGGTGCCGTCCCCGCCGAAGCACACCAGCACGTCGGCGTCCGCCAGCTCCTCGGCGGGGTCGCTGAGCAGGACCCCCGCCGGCAGGTCCAGCCGCCCCCCCTGCTCCACCTCGAAGGGCAGGCAGATGGCGGTCTGCACCCCGGCGTTTTCCAAGATGCGCCGGGCGGACTGGGCCGCCCGGAGTCCACGGTCCCGGTAGGGGTTGGGGCTAAGCACAATTTTCATAATCCCTTACCCCTCCAGCGTCTGGTGAGAGCGGTCCACCAGGTCCTTTAAATCGAAATCGGCCGGTTCCCCGGCCCCCGTACACAGGTAGCCCAGATACTCGATGTTCCCCTCCGGCCCCCGGATGGGGGAAAAGTCCAGGCCGCGCACAGAGAAATCCGCCTCTTCGGCGTGAATGAGAAAGCGCTCCAAAACCTCCAGATGGACCAACCGGTCCCGGACCACGCCCTTTTTGCCCACCTTATCCTTACCCGCCTCAAATTGGGGCTTGACCAGGGCGGCAACCTCGCCGTCCCGGGCCATCAAGGGCCGCAGGGCGGGCAGGATCAGCCCCAGGGAGATGAAGGACACGTCGATGGAGGCGAAGTCCAGCGGCTCGGGGATCTGTTCCGCCGTCAGGTAGCGGGCGTTGGTCCGCTCCAGGCACACCACCCTGGGGTCGTTCCGGATGGACCAGGCCAACTGCCCGTATCCCACGTCCACGGCGTACACCTTTTTGGCCCCGTTTTGCAGCATACAGTCGGTAAAACCGCCGGTGGAGGCGCCGATGTCGGCGGCAACCTTTCCCGTCAGGGCGATGGGGAAGCACCGCATAGCCTTTTCCAGCTTCAATCCGCCCCGGCTGACATAGCGCAGGCCGCCCCGGACCTCCAGCGGCGCGTCCTCGTCCAAGGTGAGTCCCGCCTTGTCGCACCGGCGCTCCCTGGAGTACACCTGCCCCGCCATGATGACGGCCTGGGCCTTTTGGCGGCTCTCGGCCAGCCCCCGCTCCACCAGCAGCAGGTCCACACGCTTTTTAGCCACGCTCCGTCACCTCCAGCGCCCGGCGGGCAATGGATTCGCCATCGATACCGCACAGTTGGCGCAGCTCCGCCACGGTCCCGTGCTGGACAAACCGGTCCCCCAGGTTCACCAGGGCCAGCTTCACGCCCTCCACGCCCCGCAGGGCGAACTCGGCGGCGATCCTCCGCCCCACACAGCCCGCGTCCACGCACTCCTCCGCCACCACCAGCGTCCCGGTCTTTTGGGCGCAGGCAACCACGGCGTCCACGTCCAGGGGGGAAATGCTGTTAAGCTTCACCACCTGAGCGGATTTTCCCTTCTCCTCCAGCAGCTTCGCAGCCGCCAGAGCCTCGTTAATCATCACCCCGTAGGCGGCGATGGTCACGTCCGTACCGGGGCGGATGACGCTGGCCCCCTCGATGCCGCACAGGGCGGTAAACTCCCCCTCGCCTCCCTTGGGATAGCGCAGCGCCACCGGGCCGCGGACCTTCTCCACGGCGTAGCGCAGCATGGCCCGCAGCTCCTCAAAGCTGGCGGGGCAGTAAATTTTCATCCCGGGCACCGAGCTGAGATAGGCCACGTCGAACACGCCGTGGTGGGTCTCGCCATCCTCGCCGGACAGGCCCGCCCGGTCCACGCCCAGCACCACGTGCAGCCCCTGAATGGCCACATCGTGAATCAGCATATCGTAAGCCCGCTGTAAAAACGTGGAGTAGATAGCCGCCACGGGAATGGCCCGCTGCTTGGCCATCCCGGCCGACATAGCCACGGCGTGGCCCTCGGCGATGCCCACGTCGAAAAAGCGGCCGGGGTACTCCCTGGCGAACTCCACCAGCCCCGTGCCGTCAGGCATGGCGGCGGTGACGGCGCACACATCGTCCCGTTCCCGGGCCAACTGCCGCAGAGCGTTGCCGAACACGCTGGAAAAGCTCTCCTTGCTCTCGCTCAACAGCGTGCCGTCCTCTTTGCGGAACGGGCCCACGCCGTGAAAACGGTCCGGCTCCTTTTCCGCGGGGGCGTAGCCCTTTCCTTTGACGGTCTTGATGTGGAGCAGCACCGGGCAGTTCAGCTCCTTGGCGTACCGCAGCAGCCGGGTCAGGTAATTCACATCGTGGCCGTCCACCGGGCCCAGATATGTAAACCCCATATCCTCGAACATACTGCAATGGAGCACCGCATTTTTCACCGCCTGCTTGGCCCGGTGGGTGAGTCGGTACAGCCCCCGGCCCGCGGCGGACATACCCGTAACCTTCCGATACACCTTCTTGAATTGCAGGTACTGGGGTTTCAGCCGCTGCTGGGCCAGGTGGCGGGCCACGCCGCCCACATTCTTGGTGATAGACATCCCGTTGTCGTTGAGAATGACCACAAGCTGCTCCCCGCTCTGCCCCGCGTCGGACAGCCCCTCGTAGGCCAGCCCGCCGGTCATGGCCCCATCCCCCAGCAGGGCCAGCACGCAGTAGTCCTCGCGGTTCCGCGTCCGGGCCCGGGCCATGCCCAGGGCCACCGACACCGCGTTGGAGGCGTGCCCCGCGATGAACGCGTCCGCCCGGTGCTCCCGGGGCTTGGGGAAACCGGACAGGCCGCCCAGCTTGCGCAGCCGGTCCATCTGCCCCCCCCGCTGGGTCAGGATTTTGTGGGCGTAGCACTGGTGCCCCACGTCGAACACCAGCCGGTCCGTCTCCAAATCAAAGACGCGGTGGACGGCCACGGTGGCCTCCACCACGCCCAGGCTGGAGGCCAGATGGCCCCCGGTCTTGGACACGCTGTCGATAATCTGTTCCCTCAACTGGTCGCACAGCAGCTTCGCCTGGAGGTCCGTGAGGGTGCTCATCCGCTCCGGGTCCATGGGCCGCCTCCTTTCGTCGGGACAAGCTCCACATCCTTCGCTTCTGCCTTTCGGCAAAAGCTCAGTCATTCCGCCGCCCCTCCTCTCCCCAAAAAGCCGAAGGACGGCTTTCGGGGTTCCTTTTTCTCTTAAAATCCGTAGGCGATATATCCGCCCGCCAACCCCACTACGGCGCCCAGAACGCCGCCCACCGCCACCTGGAGCGGCGTGTGGCCGATGAGCTCCTTCAGATCCGCCTCAAAGGCCTCCGGCTTGCCCTCGCCCCAGCTTCGCATGAGCTGGTTGAGCACCTTGGCCTGTTTTCCGGTCTCCAGCCGAACATGGGCCGCGTCGTACATGACGATGAACGCCAGCACTGTCGCCACAGCAAATACCGGCGAGTCAAATCCGGTGCATATGGCGGTGGATACCGCGGTGGCGCACACCAACGCCGAGTGGGAGCTGGGCATGCCGCCGCCGGTGGTGAGATAGGTGAGGTCAAATTTCCGGTAGACCGCGATGGAAATCAGCAGCTTCAGCACCTGGGCAATGGCCCAGGCGGATATGGCGATCAATAAAACCGGACACATCACGCATCTCTCCTCTATTTCCAGATGAATGGGCGTCTTTTTCCATCCACCATCCGTCTCATTTTTTCCGCTTTGCCAAGGAATCGGCCAGTGCGCAGAGAAACTCCGGGCGGTCAAAGGCCCCGGAAATGCTCCCCTTGGCAAGCTCGGTGTGCTCCTCCACCAGCTCCCGGCACCGGTCCAGGCCGTACAGCGTGGCGAAAGTGGTCTTGCCGTTGTCCGCGTCGGACCCGATGGGCTTGCCCAGCTCCTCGGCGGTGGACTCCACATCCAGCATATCGTCCCGGATCTGGAAAGCCAGCCCCAACTCCTTGGCATAGTCCAGCGCCACAACCCACTGCTGCTCCGTGTATTCCACCGGAGAGGCCGTCAGTCCCAGCAGACAGGCCGCCCCCAGCAGGGCGGAGGTTTTGTGCAGATGGATTTGTGTCAGGCGGTCTACATCCAGCGCGTTCCCCTCCTCCACAATATCCAAATACTGACCGGCGCACATATTGTGCCGGCCTGCGGCAACCGCCAGCACTTCACACGCTTTCGCATTGGCTTGAGGTGTAGTGCGGCTGGACAGGGTCAGCCGCTCAAAAGCCGCCGCTTGAAGCGCGTCCCCCGCCAGAAGGGCCAGCCATTCACTGTATTTCACATGGCAGGTGGGCTTGCCCCGGCGCAGCGCATCGTCGTCCATACAGGGCAGATCGTCGTGGATGAGGGAATAGGTGTGGAGCATCTCGATGCCGCACGCGTAGTCCAGGGCGGGCTCCATCTCCCCGCACAGCGCCTCGCAGAACTTCAGCGCCAGCACGGGCCGCACCCGCTTGCCCCCGGCCAGCAGGCTGTAGCGCATGGCGTCCAGCAGCTCACGGTAAGTGCCGTCCCCTTGAAAACAGCCTTCCAGCTCCCGCTCCACCAGGGCCAGGGCCGCCTGGTATTCCCGCTCAAACTCCATGGTCATTCCTCCCCCTCAAAGGGGGCCTCCTCGTCGTCGGCCAGCAGAAGGTTCACCTTCTGCTCCGCCTGATTCAGCAGCTCCTCGCACTGGCCCGCCAGCTTGGCCCCCTCCTCAAACAGCTTCAGCGACTGGTCCAGGCCGCACTCGCCCTTCTCCAACTGGGCCACAATGGCCTCCAGCCGCTCCATGGACTCTTCAAAGGATTTTTTTGCAGCCATTCCTATTCCTCCCCGTTGACCTCACAGATATCGTTTCGTCAGACGCCGGCACATCCAAACCGTTTCTTTTCACCGCCACGTCCGCTCCTCCCTCTCCTTGACCTCACAGCTCAATACGCCGTTGGACACCAGCACGTCCAGCCGGTCTCCCGGCCCGGCCTGGGCCACGGACGATACCACGTCCTTCCCCCGTCGGGCAATGGCGTAGCCCCGGCCCAGCACTTTCAGCGGGCTCAGGGCGTCCAGCCCCGCCGCCAGACGGCCCAGACAGCCCCGCCGGGCGCTCAGCCGCGCCTGCACCGCCAGGGGCAGCCGGGCCTTCTGGGCGTTCAGCTTCTGCCGCCCCCGGTCCGTCTCGCTCCGCAGCGCCAGGCTCATGCGCCGCCGCAGGTCGTCCAGCGCCATGTGCCGGTCCTGGATAGGGGCCTTGATGTTTGTCAGGGCCCGGCTGTTTTTCAGCCTGGCCAGCTCCCGCCGCCCCGCCGTTAGACGCCCCTGGAGCGCCCGGGCCAGCCGTCCGGACAACTGCGCCAGCCGCGCCCGCTCCTCGTTCTGGTCGGGGACGGCCAGCTCCGCGCCGTTGGAAGGGGTGGCCGCCCGCAGGTCCGCCACATAGTCGGCAATAGTCACGTCCGGCTCGTGGCCCACGGCGGAGATCACCGGGATGTTGGACAGGTAGATGGCCCGTGCCACCGGCTCCTCGTTGAAGGCCCACAGGTCCTCCCTGGAGCCGCCGCCCCGCCCGGTGATGATGAGGTCGATATCCGCCCGGTTATTCAGGCGGTGGATGGAGGCTGCGATCTCCCCCGCCGCCTCCTGGCCCTGGACCCGGACGGGGGCAATCAAAACCTCCGCCAGAGGCCACCGCGCCCCTAAAATGCGCAGCATGTCCCGCACCGCCGCTCCCGCCGGGGAGGTGACCAGGGCGATTTTTTTCGGATACCGGGGCAGGGGCCGCTTATTGGCGGGGTCAAACAGCCCCTCCGCCTCCAGGCGGCGGCGCAAACGCTCGAACGCCTCGTCCAGCGCCCCCCGGCCGTCCTCCATCAGCTCGCTGCAATAAAGCTGATACTGCCCGTCCCGAGGGAACACGGATACCCGGCCGAAGGCCACCACCCGCATCCCGTTGGCGGGACGGAAGCGCAGCCGCGCCGCCTCCCCCCGGAACATGACGCACCGCAGGGAACCCTGCTCATCCTTCAGGGAGAAATAGTGGTGCCCGGAGGGGTAGCACTTATAATTGGAAACCTCCCCCCGCACCAGCAGCCCGGCGAGCAGGTCGTCCTGATCCATCAGCGACTTCACGTAGCCGTTCACCTGAGATACAGTATAGACAGGTAAATTGGCAATATTCATCCCCTCACCCCCCGTTCCAGCGCCCGGTGGGTGAGGATGGCCACCCCAAGGGCGTTATCGGTGGCGTACTGGGGCTGGGCGAACACCGCGCCGCAGGACTTCTCCATGGCGTCCCGGATCTGCCGGTTAGAGGCCACCCCGCCGGAACACAGCACCGGCAGGCCGGGCCAGCGCTTCCGGGCCTCCCGGGTGGCCCGGAGCAGCACGTCCATGATGGTGTCAATGACGAAGCGGGCGATGTTGGCGGGCTTCTCTCCCTTCTCCAGCAACCCTCGCACCTTGTTCTCCATCCCGGACAGGGAGAAGGCCAGGTCGTTGAGCTTCACCCGGAAGAAGCTGGTATCGTCCGCCTCGGGGTAAAGAGCGTCCAGCGCCTTGCCCGCCGGGAAGGGCAGTCCCAGCAGCACGCCCGCCCGGTCCACCAACTGGCCCGCCGCGATATCGCTGGTGCCACCGACGACCTCAGCCCGGACAGTATGGCCTTCCGGCTCCACCCGCAGCAGCTCGGTGGTGCCGCCGGACAGGTGCCAGGCCAAGTGGGGCTTGTCCAGCAGGTCCTCCCGGCCCGCCGACCAGGCCGCCGCAGCCACATGCCCCTGCTGGTGGGAACAGGGGTAGAACGGCGCCCCCAGCGCCGCCGACAGGGCCCGGCCCTCCCCCTCGCCCACCAGGAAGCAGGGCATATAGGAGCCCTCCACCTCCCGGGGCCGGGTGGAAGCGCCCACGGCGGCGATCTGCCCGACGGCCCCGTCCGCCCGGAGTTGCTCCACCATGAGGTGCAGCCGCTTCACGTGCTGGAACAGCGCCTCGCTCTGCCGCAGGCCCAGCGCCCCCTCGGGCACGGTGAGCAGCTTCCCCCGGTTTTCCGCCGTGCCGTTGCCGAACACGGCGGCGGAGGTGGTGTAGTTGCTGGTATCAAAGCCAAGACACTGCGCGTCCATGAGCCTCACTCCTGCTCCGGCAGCTCCTCGCGCACAAAGGAGCCCAGGATGCCGTTGATAAATTTGACCACATCGTCGCCCACATACTTCTTGGCGATCTCCACCGCCTCGTTGATGGCCACCTTGTTGGGGATGTCGGGCATGTACATGATCTCGTACATGGTCACCCGCATGATGGCGGAGGCCACCCGGTCGATGCGCTCAAATTTCCACCCCTTGGCGTATTTGGCGATATAGCCGTCCAGCTCCGCGCCGTGGCTGCCCACTCCCCGGACCAGCCGGGTGATGTAGTCCAGTTCCCCCTCCCCGGGGAATTCTTCGTACATCGGCTCGTCCTGGGCCCGCCGGGCGAAGGACTCCGGGGTGAGCTCCCGTTCCAGAAGCTGCTGGACCTTTTCATCCGAAAAGGCCAATTCAAAGGCAAAGTGGACCGCGATCTCCCGGGCCGTGCTTCTGTTCATAAGGCCTCCTCCTTTCCCGGCGTGATGGCCGCCGGAGCTCCATTATGATTGTTCGGGCACAAAAACCCATTGTGAATATCCAATTTATTATACACGCACGCGCCGAAAAAGGGAAGCCCTTTTTCCACTTTTTGCGCAGAAAAAGAGCCGGGCTTCCACCCGGCTCTCACACTGATTCGTTAAATGCTCACTTCTGGAAGGTCACACCCACCACGGTGACGTTGACCTGGGACACCTCCAGCCCGCTGGTGTTCTCCACCGCGCTGAACACCGCCTCTTGAACGGCCTTGGCCACGTCGGTGACCACGTAGCCGTACCGCACCAGGATGGGCAAGTCCACGCTCACCCGCTCGTCCTCCACCTCCAGGCGCACACCCTTGGTCAGGGCCTTGCGGTTGGCGCTGGCGGTGCCCTCGCTGCTCAGGCCGGAACCCAGAGAGCTGACGCCCTCCACGTCCACCGCGGCGGCGGCGGCGATGACGGTGAGCACCTCCTCGGAAATGCTGACGCTGCCCAACTCGCTCTCGTGGGAGATATATTCTTTGCCTTCGGCCATGTTCGCCTCACGCTCCTTTAACCATATTGGAGCTATTATATCACCCTGTCCCACAAATTACAATCCTAATTTTCCGCGCTGCTCTCGACGGCTCTGCGCTTCTTTTCTTGTCACGCTTCGCCTGTTCGCGACGCGCGGCTTCGCTGCGTCTCAGGCAAAACCCGCCCCGCTGCGCGGCGGCTGGGCTTTTGCCATCGCTTCGCTCCATCCGCGCTGCTCTCGACGGCTCAGCGCTTCTTTTACGGCTCCGTCTCAATGACCGTGATCTTGCTGGCGGCCAGCCCGGTCTCCTCCTTGACAATCTCCATGATTTTGGTGGCGTCGGCCTCCCCCAGGCCGTTGGACGTGGAGGAAACCACCACGCTGGCGCTGTCGTCATTGATGAAGCAGATGCAGTCGCCGTAGCCTTTGGCGGTAATCAGATTCTCAATGTTGGCCTCCGACATGGTGACGGAGGCCATGGCCTGGATGGACGCGTTGGCCTCGTCGATGATCTCCTGCTGGGCCGCCGTGTCCGCCGCCGCCTGCTGCAAGAGCTGGAGGGCGTTGTCCCGGGCCTGCTGGCGGTTCAGCCGGGCGGAGGCAAAATAGCCCGTCTGCTCCCCGCCGGCGCTGGGGGCCGCGCTGGCATCCGCCGAGGGCTGGGCGCTGGCGTCTGGCTTCCCCGCCGTCTGGCCGTCCTCCCCATTGACCAAGGCCGCTTGGCCCAGCAGCCTGCCGCCGCCCTGCCCGTCCGTGCCGTCGGCCGTGGCCTCCCGGCCGTAAGACCAGTTCAGGTACACCGCCGCCCCCACAAACAGCACGATGGCCACCACGACCGCGTTTCGTTTCCACACACTCATTGTTCCGTCCTCCATTTCACAAAGATTGTTTCACGTGAAACATATGTTCTATTCCATGTTGTCGCGCTGCGTCTGTTCGCGGCGCGCGGCTTCGTTGCGTCTCAAGCAAAACCCGGTCCCACTGCGTGGGCCTTGGGCTTTTGCTTTCGCCCCGCTCCATCCGCCCTGCTCACGACGGCTACGCGCTTCCCTTGCATACGGTGATCCGGTCCGCCCCCAGCCCGGTGAGCGCCGCCACCGCCTGGGTCAACAACAGGCGCACCTCCGCCCGGTCGGCCCCCTGGGCCACCACCACCGCGCCCTGGAACACCGGGCCCCGCTGCATACGTACCACCGTCTCCTGGCCGGAGCCGGTGCTGATGACCACGGTCTTCTCCTCCACGCTGTTCCCCCGCTCGGACACGGAGGTGGAGCGGTCGGTGAGCGGCACCTGTTCCAGGCCGCTCTTCACCGTCAGGGCCACCGTCACCTTTCCCGCCCCCTCCACCTGGGACAGAGTCTGGGACAGCTTTTCCTCCAGGGCGGACAGGTCGAACTCCTCCAAACCGCCGCCGGAGGCGCTTTCCTGGGGCTGTTCCCCCTCCCCCACGGGCCACAGCAGCAGCGCCAGCCCCGCCGCCACCAGGAGCAACACATATTTGTATTTGTCCAGCAGCTTCCACAGTTGTTCCGCCTCGGGCAGTTTCCATTGGGATTTCATGGCTGTATCTCCTCGTAGTATTGCCGCTGGACGGGCACGCCCAGCTCCTCCTCCAGCAGACGCTCCAGCTCAGCGCGCTGCTCCCTCGTCCACGTACCCCGGGCGGCGATCTCCCAGGGGCAGGGCACGCCGTCCTCATCATGGCCATAGGTCACCTCCGCCTCACAGTCAAAGCCCAGCTCTCTCGCCTTGTCCATAACATATGCGGCGGTCTCCTCTTCTATGATAGCCAGATAAAACTGGTCCTTCTGCTCCTCCAGCTCCTGCTCCACGCGCTGGGTCCGGCTTCGCCAGCCGTCCACGGCCTGGGTCAGGGGGGCGCCGTCCAGCACGCCCGCCACCGGCCCCACCGCCGCCAGCAGCAGGGCCAGCCCCCCCGCCAGACGGCACACCTTTTTTGCGCTGCCCTCCGGAGCCAGGGTCTCCGCCAGGGCCAGCGCCAGCGCCGCCGCCGTCACCCCCAGCAGCCACTCCCGCACCAGCCCCATCATGCCGCCGTCACCGACACGCAGGACACCAGCGTGATGAGCAGCAGCAGGCAGCACGCCCCCGTCATCCCCAGCACCAGCCCGAAGGCGGAGCTGAGCCGGTCCACCAGGGTGCAGGGCGGGCCGCTGCCCAGGGCGCAGGACAGCGCCGCCACCAGCTTATAGGCCAGGTAGTGAACCGCCAGCCGCAGCAGCGGCGCCAGGCATATCCCCAAAATCGTCACCATGCCGAACACCCCCACCGTCCCCCGGAGCACCCCCGCCGAGGCCAGCACCGTCTCCGCCGCGTCGGACAGGATGCCCCCTACCACCGGGACCGCCCCGGAGATGGCGAATTTCGCCGCCTTCACCGCCGCGGCGTCCGCCGTCCCCGCCACCACGCCGCTGGCCGTCAGGTAACTGACAAAGGCGATCATCAGGATGGTGATGAGGGTGGTCACCGCCCACTTCAGCAGGTCCGCCATCCGCTTCAGCTCCTCCCTTCCCAGCGCCGCCTGGGCCACCGACGCGGCGATATAGCCGTACAGCAGCGGCACCAGAAAGCCGTTGATGAGGTCGATAAGCAGGTTGGAGAACAGCGCTGCCGCCATCTGCCTCGCCGCCGCCCCTGTCACCGCCCCCGTGGCCGCCGTCACCGCCGCCACGATGGGCAGCAGCACATTGGCAAAGGAGGCCATCCTCCCGATGGCCCCCGTTCCCAGGCCCAGCAGGGAGTTCACGTCCGCCACCGCCACCGCCGTCACCGCCAGCGTCCCGGCCAGGGAGGCGGCCTTTATCCCGCTCTTGCCCGCCTCCTCTCCCACCGACTCCGCCAGGGAGCAGAACAGCAGGATCACCAACAGCAGCGCCCCCGACCTGGCCGCAGTGCGCACCGCGCCGCTCAGCTCCCGGGTGCCCGTGTCCAGCAGGGCTTCCAGCCCCTCATCCAGGCTCGCGCCGTACTCCGCCGCCCCGCCGTTTTGCTCCGCCGCGTGCCGCAGCCCGTCCATCTCCACCAGCTCCTCCTGCCTCCGAAGGGCTTCCTCCCCGGTGAGGGCCCGGACGGGCACAAGCAGGGCGGGCAGGAGCAGGAGGGCCAGAATCCATCCTTTTCTCATGGTCCGCCCCCTACTCAAAGCAGTTGGGTGAGCACGTCCAGCACCGCCGACATCAGGGGCAGGGTGGCCGACAGGGCCAGCGCTGTCCCCGCCAGCTCCACCGCCGAGGCAAGCCCCCCCTCCTGGGCGTCCTTGCAGAAGTCCGCCGCCAGACGGGTGACGATGGCGATGCCCGCCGTCTTCATCACCGGCTCCACCACCTGGGCGGACAGCCCCCCGGTCAGGGCCAGCTTGTCCACCAGCTCCATCACAGCGGTAAGCGCCCCGGAGCAGTACAGCACGATGAGCGCGCACGCCCCGATCCCCAGGACCAGGGCGATCTCCGGCGACTGGCGGCGCACCACCACGGCGCACAGTGCCGCCGTCACCGCCGCCGCCGCGATTTTGACCACGCCGCTCATAACCCGAACAGGTCCTTCACCAGAGTGAACAGGTCGTTAATCTGCTGCACTACGATCATCAGCACCACCACCAGCGCCACCAGGGTGGTCATGGTGGCCATCTCGTCCCGGCCCGACCGGGTGAGCACCTGGTTGAGCACCGACACCAGAATGCCGATGGCGGCGATTTTAAAAATCAGGTCCACGTCCATCATCCGTCCTCCTATGTAATCAAATCAGCAGGATGGCCACAAACAGCCCCGCCGCCATCCCCAGCACGCCGTACACCCGGCCCAGGCGGCGGCGGTCGTCCGCCGCGTCCCCCTGGAGGGAGCGCAGTCCCGCCGCCGTGTCCTCCAGCGCCAGACGCTGGCTGTCTCCGTCGTACCGGCCCAGTACCGGCCCCAGGCGTTCCAGCAGGACCCTATCCTCCGCCGCCAGGCGCAGGGGCGCGGCGGACAGCGCGGTATTCCAAATCTGTTGAAAGGGTTGTCCGTCCGGTTCCCGTGCCCCGCGGGCGCACCGGCTGAAAAAATCCGCCGCCGTGCCGCGGGCCGCTTTCGCCGCCGTGTCCAGCGCCTGGGGCAGCGGGGCCAGCCGCCAGCCCAGCTCCCGCTGGAGGGCATCCAGCCCCGCCGCCAGCCCGCCCAGGTCCCGCACCCGCCCGTCCAGGCGGGCCACTCCGGCTAACCCCAGCGCCCCGCACCCGGCAATCACCAGGACGGCTCCCAGCATACGCATCATGATAAGACCTCCACCCGCATGGTCCGCGCGCCGCCCCGGCGCTCCACCTCCACCAGCCGCCGGAACACTCCCAACCCCAGCAGCTCCCGAAGGGCGGGACGGCGGGCCAAATCGTCCCGCCCCGTCCCGTGGGCGGTGGCCACCAGGGCCACGCCGCACCCCGACGCCTCGGCAACCGCACGCACGTCCTCAAGGCAGGCCAGCTCGTCCACCGCCGCCACCTGGGGGTTCATCCCCCGGATGAGGATGGACAGGCCCTCCGCCTTGGCGCAGCCGTCCAGCACGTCGGTGTGGCGGCCTATGTAGAGCTGGGGTTCCCCCCGCCACAGCGCCGCGATCTCCCCCCGCTCGTCGGCCACCGCCACCCGGCGGGGCGGACAGCCCTCCCCGTCGGACAGCGCCCGGACCAGGTCCCGCAGGAGGGTGGTCTTCCCCGCCCCCGGCGGGGCCAGGATGAGGGTGTTCAAAAACCGCCCGTTCTCCAACAGTTGGGGCAGCACGGGCCCCGCCAGCCCCCTCACCGGCCTTGCCACCCGGACGGACAGGGAGGACAGCTCCCGGAGGGTGACGATGCGCCCGTCCTTCTTCACCACCGTGCCGCACAGCCCCACCCGGTGGCCGCCCCGCAGGGTGACGAAGCCTTGGCACACCTTGTCCAGCGCCGTATGGGCGGAGGACTGGGTGGCGTTCTCCAGCGCCTGCCGCAGCTCCTCCTCGCCCACGGGCGGGCCGTCCGTCTCCGCCTCCCCTTCGGACAGAAGGGCCGTCAGGGGGAAGCCCCGGCGGAGGCGCAGCTCCTCCAGCTCTTCCAGCCTGTCCACCCCCAGGGTGCGCAGGCCCGCCCGCAGCGGGCCGGGCAGTACCGACGCCGCCTGCTCCCAGGGTCTTCTTTCGTCCATTCGGTTCACCACCTCACGTCTTGTCCCAAGCATATGAGGGCGTGTCCCATAATATTCCAACAGCCTCCTTTACAAGTTTGATACAACTTCTTGCTGACATGGACGCTTCGGGAATGCTATAATGAAAAAAAACAATGGGGGGATTTCCATGGCCCACATTTTAATTGTGGAGGACGAGGAGAACATCGCCCGGATGATCGAAGCCACCCTCACCCTGGGCAGCCACACCAGCCAATGGTGCCCTGACGGGGCCCAGGCGGTGGAGCAGATCGAAAACGGCCAGTTCGGGCTGGTGCTGCTGGACGTGATGCTCCCCGGGCTGGACGGCTTTGCCGTTATGGACAGGCTCCAGGGGCAGGACGTGCCCGTCATCTTCCTGTCCGCCATGCAGCAGGTGGAGGACAAGGTGCGGGGGCTGCGGCTGGGGGCGGAGGACTACATCTCCAAGCCCTTCGAGCCGCTGGAACTGCTGGCCCGCATCGAGGTGGTGCTCCGCCGCCGGGGCCGGGGGACGGACGTATTGGAGTACGGAGACGTCCGGCAGGAGCTGGACAGCCACACCGTCACCCTCCGGGGGGAGCCGGTGCCCCTGTCCCCCAAGGAATTCGACCTGCTGCGGGTGTTTTTGCAGAACCAGAACCTGGCCCTCAGCCGGGAAAAGCTGCTGAGCCTGGTGTGGGGCTATGAGTTTGCCGGGGAGAGCCGCACGGTGGATATCCATGTCCAGCGCCTGCGCCAGAAGCTGAGACTCAGCGGCCACCTGGTCACCCTGCCCCGCATCGGCTACCGGCTGGAGAAGCTGACATGAGGCTGTGGCAAAAAATTTTCCTGCCCACCCTGGCCCTGATGGTGCTATGCACCACCCTGGCCTCCGCCCTGCTGCTACGCTCCAGCCGGGACGCGCTGTGGGAGCGGGAGGGCCAGCGGGCGGTGACCCAGCAGCAGTACCTGGCCGGGATGCTCCGGGCGGGAGTGGTCAGCTCCCGGCTCCAGCAGGGCATGGTGCAGCTCGGGGCCGAGGATACCCAGCACGCCGCCCGGCAGGTGCTGGGCCAGCAGACCCTGGACGACTACCTCACAGGGCTGGTCCTGCTGGACGACGGCGGACGGACCGTGTGGAGCCTCATGGACGCGTACCTTTGGGACCAGCTTCCCATCCCCCCGGAGGACGAACCGGACGCCACTGTCTACCGGCTCTGCCCCGGCGAACAGGAAGGGGAGTGGTTCCTGCTGTGCGCCATGCCGGTGACGCTGGAATCCCGTCCCTTCCGCCTGTGCGCCGCCTATTCCGTGGGCAGCCTCCAGCAGGCGCTGGACCGGGAGGCGGAACACGTCGTGGCTTTGTGCCTGGCCGTGAGCCTGGCAGGGGCGGCGGCGCTGCTGGCGCTGGTGTGGCTTCTGCTCCGGCCGCTGGCCGCGCTGGACGCCAGCGCCCGGCGGGTGGCGGGGGGACGGTACGACGAGCGGCTGGCCGTGCGGGGGCAGGACGAGTTGGCCGACCTGGCCCAAGACATGAACCGGATGGCCGCCGCCGTCCAGGAGCGGGTGGAGCAACTGGAACAGGTGGCGGAGGACCGGAAGTCCTTCATCGGCAACCTGGCCCACGAGATGAAAACGCCGCTGACCAGCATTCTGGGCTTCGCCGACCTGCTCCACCTTCAAAAGGATGTGCCCGACGCCCAGCGGGTGGAGTACGCCCGGGTGATCTCCGAGGAGGCCAAGCGGCTGAGATCCCTGTCGGGCAAGCTGCTGGAGCTCATCACCCTGGGCAGCGCCAACCTCCAGATGGAGCCCGCCTCCCTCCAGGAGGTGGCCGGAGAGGTGGCAGTGAGCCTTCGGCCCGTCATGGCCCAGAACAGGCTCACGCTGGACTGCGACTGCCCGGACCTGGCCCTGGACATGGACCGGGAGCTGTTCAAGTCCTTGCTGTACAACCTGCTGGACAACGGCCGCAAGGCCAGCAAGCGGGGCGGGCGGCTGGTGCTGGCCGCCCGGGAGGTGGACGGCCAGGCGGAAATCCTGGTGCGAGACTTCGGCCAGGGCATCCCACGGGAGGAGCTGGACAAGGTGTGCCGGCCCTTCTACATGGTGGACAAGAGCCGCAGCCGAAAGGCGGGCGGCGCGGGGCTGGGGCTGGCCCTGTGCCGGGAGATCGTGTCCGTCCACGGTGGAACCATGGAGATGGACAGCCGCCTGGACGAGGGCACATTGGTCACCCTGCGCTTCCCCTTGAGCGCACAAACACCCCCGGAAGGAGGAGACGCCCATGCGGCACGTTAAATTCATCCTGTCCTCCCTGGCCATCCTGCTGGCGGGGGCCATGGCGGCGGGGCTGGCCGCCCGCTCGGTGACCGCCCCACGGGCCGGGGAGGTGGTTTCCGCCGGAACGGTTCCCATCCCCTCCGTTCTGGGGCGGACCGCAGAGGAGGTGCTGTTCTACCCCTGGTCCCTGTACGACATGCAGACCCTGGTCCCCCTGCCGGAGCAGGTGCAGAGCTCCATCGCATTCGACATCGGCCACTCGTATCAGGACGCCACGATGTCCTCCATTGCCGCCATGGACGCGCTGGGGGCGGACTACGACCTCGACCTGCTGCTGAAAGACCTGACATGGAACCAGAGCGAGCTGAAAACCGCCGACATGGTATTTTTGAAGGACTTTCCCGCCGTCTTGGACGACGGCGCCCCTGTGCTTCTCAGCTACGCCCTGAGTTTTTCCGGCCCTCTGTCCATGAGCTGGCTCATGACGCCCCGGGAGGCGGCGGAGATTTCCGAGGAGCAGCGGCAGGCGGCGCTGGACAAGGTGAGGGACGACCTGACGGGGATGCTATGGTATCTTCTTTATCCGCACCGGGACTATACCACCGATATGGTCGCCTTTCTACAGGGCTTCGACCATCAGTTCCAGGCCTTGAACCTGAAGTTCCTTCACGAGCGGCTGGAAATTATGATCGTCCAGGTGTATGACAACATGATTTTCAGCTATCAGCAGGAGACCATTGTGATAGACTCCCCCGATGGCGTGATCCAAGAGTTTAAAATGGAACTGCCGTCCGAGGCTCCCCCGCAGGAGGAACTGCTGGAATCAGTGAACAATAGCGGCGGCGCCTCCATCCAGCTTGTCTCCGCCCCCAGCCAGATCATCGTCCTGTTCACCAGCAACACCGGCACCATGCTGGGCGTATATTACGATATCCAATTGGAGCGCTATAGCGGGCTGGGCGTCAGCGAGTGACGATTTTACAACTTTGATACATCTCCTTGGTGACTTTGTGCCCCCTTTTGTCGGAAAATAGGATCAACACCTGAATTTCCGTCAAAAGGGGGACTTTTTATGCCAAACGGAACCATCATCGCGCTGCCCGCCGAACCCCGGCGCAGACCCCGGAAAAGCGCCCGCCGCGCCGCCCGCCGGAGGGTCCGCCTGCTGCAAATCACGCTGGCGCTGGCGGCGGCGCTGGCCGCCGTGACGGCGTGGATCAACAGGCCCTGGGACGGCGCCCATACCGCGTATCAGGCGGTGGAACTGGTCTACCAGAACCCGGAGCTGCCCAACGGCTGCGAAATCACCAGCCTGTCCATGGCGCTGGGCGCGGCGGGGTACCCGGCGGACAAGCTGACGCTGTACCGGGACTATCTGCCCAAGGGGGATTTCTCCTATGACGGGGCGCTGTGCTACGGGCCAAACCCGGAGAAGTGGTACGTGGGCGACGCCGCCGATCTGAAGGGCGGCTTTTACTGCTTTGAAACCCCCATTATCCAGGCGGCCAACGGCTGGCTGGATGAGCGCGGGAGCGCCTCCCGCGCCCGGTCCGTCACCGGGCTCAGCCGGGAAACACTGAACCGCTACGCCGAGGACGGGGTTCCCCTGGTGGCGTGGGTGACGCTGGGCTATGCCCAGCCCCAATACAGCGAATTCTCCTGGACGCTGGAGGACGGGACGCAGTACCAGCCCTACAGCAATCTGCACTGTGTGGTGCTGGCCGGGACGCAGGACGGGCAATACCGGATCGCGGACCCCCTCAACGGCTTTGCCCTGGTGGAGAAAAACGTGTTCTGGGACAGCTTTTCCGCCATGGGCTGCCGGGCCGTGGTCATCGAATGACGTATACAGCGGCGCAAAAAAGCCGCCTGCCGGGTCCTCCAGCGGGCGGCTTTCGTGTATTCTGTTCGCTGGTCAAGGCGCGGCTGCCGCACTTCATTCCAGGCATAGGGTCCAGGAAACTGAACCGTTCCGAAGAGGCGCAGAACCCCCTCCTCCGCAGAGACAGTTCAGACCGGGTCGGGCAGAAACTTTCCCCTTTTTGCATCTCCTGTTCGAGTCGTCTCTGCGGAGGAGGGGGTTCTGCGCCCCCCACGTATCTGTCAACGCCTGTCCCCGACAGGGGGACACTGCTTCCCTCTTACGCACCGGGCACGGTTAACAGGCGCGTTACAGCACGGACACGATGCGGCGCACCGCCTCGCGGGTGGCGTCCGCATCGCCGAAAGCGGTGACCCGGATGTAGCCCTCCCCGCTGGGGCCGAAGCCCGCGCCGGGGGTGGTGACCACGCAGGCCCGCTTCAGCAGCAGATCGAAGAAGTCCCAGGACGGGGCGCCGTTGGGCGTGCGCACCCACAGGTAGGGGGCGTTTACCCCGCCGTACACCGTCAGGCCGGCGGCGGCGAGGCCCTCCCGGATGACCTTGGCGTTGTTCAGATAGTAGTCGATGGCGGCGCGGGTCTGCGCCTTGCCCTCGGGGGTGAAGGTGGCCTCCGCCGCCCGCTGGATCACATAGGGCACGCCGTTGAATTTCGTCCCCTGGCGGCGGTTCCACAGGGCGTTGAGGGACGCCCCCTCCCGCTCCAGCGTCTTGGGGATGACGGTATAGGCGCAGCGGTTTCCGGTGAACCCGGCCGACTTGGAGAAGGAGCGGAACTCGATGGCGCAGGTCTTGGCCCCTTCCACCTCAAAAATGCTGTGAGGGACGCCTTCCTCGCTGATGAACGCCTCATAAGCGGAGTCGAACAGAATCACGCTGCCGTGGGCGTTGGCGTAGTCAACCCAGGTCTTGAGCTGTTCCTTGGTGGCTGCCGCGCCGGTGGGATTATTGGGGGAACAGATGTAGATCAGGTCGGGAACCCGGTCCCCCGTGGGCAGATCGGGGAAAAAGCCGTTCTCAGCGGTGCAGGGCAGGTAAATCAGGCCGGTCCACTTCCCGCCGTCGTACTCCCCGGCCCGGCCCGCCATGGCGTTGGTGTCCACATACACCGGGTACACCGGATCGCAAACCGCCACCACGTTGTCCACTGAGAAAATGTCGCCGATGTTGCCGCAGTCGCTCTTGGCCCCGTCGGAGACGAAGATCTCGTCGTCGGCGATCTCCACGCCCCGCTCCCGGTAGGAGTCCCGGATGGCGAAGCGCAGGAAGTCGTAGGCGCAGCAGGTCTCCTCGCAGTAGCCCCGGAAGGTCTCCTTGACGCCCATCTCTTTGGACGCCGTTACCATGGCGTCCACCACCGCGGGGGCCAGGGGCTGGGTCACGTCGCCAATGCCAAGGCGGATCAGGGGCATGGGCGGGTTCTGGGCGGAAAAGGCCCGGACGCGGCGGCCGATCTCCGGGAACAGGTAGCCGCCGGGGAGCTTGCGGAAGTTTTGATTGATGTGGGCCATGGGGACCACTCCTTACTTACTTTATTGTGTTAAACCATTGTACAATATTTTTCCCGCCCCGGTCAATCGGCAAGTTCGCCATCAAAAACCGTCGCGGCGGGCCCGGTCATGAACATATGGCCGGATTTTTCGTCCCAGCGCACCGTCAGATCGCCCCCCGCCAAGCGAACCACCGCCTCCCGCTCCAGCTTTCCCGCCGACGCCATGGCCGCCACGCAGGCGCACGCCCCGGTGCCGCAGGCCAGGGTCTCGCCGCTGCCCCGTTCCCAAACCCGCATTTGCAGCTCCCGCCGGTTCAGCACCCGGATAAACTCCACGTTTACCCCGCGGGGAAAGGCCGGGGCGCACTCCATCTCCGGCCCAAGGGCGGCCAGGTCCAGGGCGGCGGGGTCGTCCGCCTCCACCACCGCGTGGGGGTTGCCCATGGACACCGGGACGGCAGTCCAGCGCATCCCCCCGGCGGCCAACTCCAGGGGCTGCCCCACCGCAGGCACGCCCATGTCCACCACGGCGGCGTACACCCTCCTCTCCCGGAGCATCAGGGAAAGGTCCCGCTCCCCCGCCAGGGTCTCGATGGTCAGGTGGGCACTGTCCGCCAGGCCCTTGTCCCAGACGTATTTCCCAAAGCAGCGGATGCCGTTGCCGCACATGGCTCCCTCGGAGCCGTCGGCGTTGAACATGCGCATTTTGAAGTCCGCCCGGTCCGACGGGCACACGCAGATGATACCGTCACCGCCCACGCCGAAGTGCCGGTCGGACAGGCGGCGGGCCAGACCGGGCAAGTCGGCGGGTCCGCCCTCCAGGCAGTTGAGAAAAATGTAATCATTGCCTAAGCCGTGCATTTTGGTAAAGCGCATACGATTCCCTCCTTACAGGGCAGCGTATGCGCTTTGGCGGAGATTTAGTAATTGATGATATATTTGTCCCGCTCCCTTGGCGCGTCGGTTTCCTGCGGAAAACCTCGCCGCCTGCGGCGGCGGGACGCGCCTTCCAGGGAGGACCAGTCCCCCCTGGATACGCGCCTCCGGCGCGATACCCCCCTGCCCTGCGGGGCGGACGGGGGTTTTCTTCTGAGTTTAATAGTTAATGATATATTTGTCCCGCTCCCAACTGGACACCCGGGTGCGGTACTCCTCCCACTCCGCCTCTTTCCCGGCGATGTACTGGGAAGTGACGTGCTGGCCCAGGGCCGCCATCACCAGCCGGTCCTTCTTCATGGCGATGAGGGCCTCCTCCAGGGAGCCGGGCAGGGCCTCGATGCCCCGGCGCTTCCGGGTGGCGGGGGTCATGGTGAAGATGTTCTCCGTCACCTCCGGCGGCGGGGTCAGCCCCTTGGCGATGCCGTCCAGCCCCGCAGCCAGGCACACGGCCAGGGACAGGTACGGGTTGCAGGCGGGGTCGGGGCAGCGCAGCTCCACCCGGGTGCCCTGGCCCCGGCTGGCGGGAATCCGGATCAGCGTGGAGCGGTTGGAGGCGGACCAGGCCATGTAACAGGGGGCCTCGTAGCCGGGCACCAGCCGCTTGTAGGAGTTGACCAGGGGGTTGGTAACGGCGGCCATACCCTTCATATGGCGGAGGATGCCCGCGATGAAGGAATAGCACTCCTTGGACAGCCCGTTTTCACCCTGCTCATCAAAGAACACATTCTTCCCGTCCCGGTACAGAGACATGTTGGTGTGCATCCCGTTGCCCGCCAGCCCGTAGATGGGCTTGGGCATAAAGGTGGCATGGAGGCCGTCCCGCTGGGCGATGGTCTTTACCGCCAGCTTGAAGGTCATGATCTTGTCGGCGCACTCCAGGGCGGGGGCGTATTTAAAGTCGATCTCGTGCTGGCCGGGGGCCACCTCGTGGTGGGACGCCTCGATCTCGTACCCCATCTGCTCCAGCGCCAGGCAGATGCGCCGCCGGGTGGGCTCTCCGTGGTCCAGAGGGCCCAGGTCGAAATAGCCCGCCTCGTCGTTGGTCTTGGTGGTGGGCTTGCCCTCCTCGTCGGTCTGGAACAGGAAGAACTCCGCCTCCAGCCCCACGTTGAAGGTGTCAAAGCCCATGGCCTCCGCCCGCTCCAGCACCCGCTCCAGCACGCCACGGGGGTCGCCCACGAAGGAGGAGCCGTCCGGGTTATGCACGTCGCAGATCAGCCGCGCCACTTTGGCGTGCTGGGGTTCCCAGGGGAAAATCACAAAGGTGTCCAGGTCGGGGTACAGGTACTGGTCGGACTCGTTGATGCGGACAAAGCCCTCGATGGACGAACCGTCCAGCATAATCTGGTTGTTCACCGCCTTCTCGATCTGGGAGGCGGTGATGGCCACATTTTTCAACTGGCCGAAAATGTCGGTAAACTGCATCCGGATGAACTTGACGTCCTCCTCTTTCACGATGCGGATGATGTCCTCTTTGCTGTAGCCCATGTGTAACTTCCCCTTTCAATTGTTTGGCGTGCGGGAACCGGCGCAACTCCATCTTTGTTTTTCAATTTCCAGGTTTCAGCATAGCACAAGAGCGGTTTTTGTCAATCACTTTTCGCACATATGCGGAATTTCAGCGCAAAAAACAGGTTTCATTCCCTGTGAAACCTGTTTTTTGTGATTTGTCACATCATGGGATTATCCGTTTAGGCCGGGGACCTGCGCCGTGGGCTGAGCGGGGAAATCTGTCAAACAAATAACAATCCAATCTACAAAAAAATGAATGAAATGGCAAGAATTGCTTGACCATTCTTGTGCATTCTGCTAAAATATTGGCATTCAATGATCCCCCGCATTTTCCCGCACATCCGATAAAATTTTTGGAGGAATGTACAATGGCTCACAAATATGTCTACCTGTTCTCCGAGGGCAACGCCAACATGCGCGAGCTCCTGGGCGGCAAGGGCGCCAATCTGGCCGAGATGACCAACATCGGCCTGCCTGTCCCCCAGGGCTTTACCATCACCACCGAGGCATGCACCCAATATTACGAGGACGGGCAGAAAATCAACGATGAAATCCAGGCCGAAATCATGGAATATATCGTCAAGATGGAAGGCATCACCGGCAAGAAGTTCGGCGACAAGGAAAATCCCCTGCTGGTCTCCGTCCGCTCCGGCGCCCGGGCCTCCATGCCCGGCATGATGGACACCATCCTCAACCTGGGCCTCAACGAGGACGTGGTGGAGGTCCTATCCCGCAAGTCCGGCAACCCCCGCTGGGCCTGGGACTGCTACCGCCGCTTCATCCAGATGTACTCCGACGTGGTCATGGAGGTGGGCAAGAAGTATTTCGAGGAGCTCATCGACCAGATGAAAGTCAAGAAGGGCGTCACCCAGGACGTGGAGCTCACCGCCGACGACCTGAAGGAACTGGCCGGCCAGTTCAAGGCCGAGTACAAGGCCAAAATCGGCCAGGACTTCCCCACCGACCCCAAGGAGCAGCTCATGGGCGCCATCAAGGCCGTGTTCCGCTCCTGGGACAACCCCCGCGCCAACGTCTACCGCCGGGACAACGACATCCCCTACTCCTGGGGCACCGCCGTCAACGTGCAGTCCATGGCCTTCGGCAACATGGGCGACGACTGCGGCACCGGCGTGGCCTTCACCCGCAACCCCGCCACCGGCGAGAAAAAGCTGTTCGGCGAGTTCCTGACCAACGCCCAGGGCGAGGACGTGGTGGCCGGCGTGCGGACCCCCATGCCCATCAGCGAAATGGCCGACAAGTTCCCCGAGGCTTTCGCCCAGTTCGAGACCGTGTGCAAGACCCTGGAGGACCACTACCGCGACATGCAGGACATGGAGTTCACCGTGGAAGCCGGTAAGCTCTACATGCTCCAGACCCGCAACGGCAAGCGCACCCCCGCCGCCGCGCTGAAAATCGCCTGCGACCTGGTGGACGAGGGCATGATCGACGAAAAGAAGGCCGTGGCCATGATCGAGCCCCGCTCCCTGGACACCCTGCTCCATCCCCAGTTCGACGGCGCGGCCCTGAAAGAGGCCCCCCTGCTGGCCACCGCTTTGGGCGCCTCCCCCGGCGCCGCCTCCGGCAAGATCGTATTCTCCGCTGAAGAGGCCAAGGAGTGGGCCGCCCGGGGCGAGAAGGTGGTGCTGGTCCGCCTGGAGACCTCCCCCGAGGACATTGAGGGCATGAAGGCCGCCCAGGGCATCCTCACCGTGCGCGGCGGCATGACCTCCCACGCCGCCGTCGTGGCCCGCGGCATGGGCAAGTGCTGCGTGTCCGGCTGCGGCGAGATCAAGATGGACGAGGAAAACAAGCAGTTCGAGCTGGCGGGCAAGACCTTCCGCGAGGGCGACTGGCTGAGCCTGGACGGCTCCACCGGCAAAATCTACGACGGCGCCATCCCCACCGTCCCCGCCACCATCGGCGGCGAGTTCGGCCGGGTCATGGGCTGGGCGGACAAGTACCGCCGCCTGGAGGTCCGCACCAATGCCGACACCCCCCACGACGCCGCTCAGGCCAAGAAGTTCGGAGCCCAGGGCATCGGCCTGTGCCGCACCGAGCATATGTTCTTCAACGATGACCGCATCCCCGCCATCCGGGAGATGATCTGCTCCGACACCGTGGAGCAGCGGGAGAAGGCCCTGGCCAAGCTGGAGCCCATGCAGCAGTCCGATTTTGAGGGCATCTACGAGGCCATGGAGGGACTGCCCGTCACCATCCGCTTCCTGGACCCCCCCCTGCACGAGTTCGTCCCCACCGAGGAGGCCGACATCCAGAAGCTGGCCGACGACATGGGCAAGAGCGTGGCCGACATCAAGGCCATCATCGCGGGCCTCCACGAGTTCAACCCCATGATGGGCCACCGCGGCTGCCGCCTGGCCGTCACCTACCCCGAGATCGCCGTGATGCAGACCCGCGCCGTCATCAAGGCCGCTCTGGCCGTCCAGGCCCGGCACCCCGAGTGGACCATGGTCCCTGAGATCATGATCCCCCTGGTGGGCGAGGTGAAGGAGTTCCTCTACGTCAAGGGCATCGTCACCTCCACCGCCGACAAGCTCATCGCCGACGCCGGGTCCAACCTGAAGTACAAGGTGGGCACCATGATCGAGATCCCCCGGGCCGCCATGACCGCCGACGAGATCTCCCCCCACGCCGACTTCTTCTCCTTCGGCTCCAACGACCTGACCCAGATGACCTTCGGCTTCTCCCGCGACGACGCGGGCAAATTCCTGGGCGCCTACTACGACAAGAAAATCTACGAGCAGGACCCCTTCGCCAAGCTGGACCAACACGGCGTGGGACGCCTGATCTCCAACGCCACCCGCTGGGGCCGGTCCACCCATCCGGACATCCATGTGGGCATCTGCGGCGAGCACGGCGGCGATCCCGCCAGCGTGGAGTTCTGCCACAAGATCGGGCTGGACTATGTGTCCTGTTCTCCCTTCCGGGTGCCCATCGCCCGGCTCAGCGCCGCGCAGGCCGCTATCGCCAATCCCTGATCCGCACATCCGGCATCCGTACAAACCGGGCCGTGTCATCCTTGACGCGGCCCGGTTCTTCTGTCGCACCGCTCAATCAATGCCATACCTTGTTATATAAAGCCTTGTAATCGCCAGAAGAGTGGGATATGATAAGAAAAACGGCGGCGCAACCGGCGGTTGCGGATCTTTCAGCTTTGGTTGCTTGCATTCCACGATAAGCTGCGGTATTGTTTCAGCGAGGAGGTAACACAACATGCTGCCCGAAAAGATATACACCTTGCGGAGAAAAAACGGACTGTCACAGGAACAGCTTGCGGAGAAGATCGGCGTCTCCAGGCAGGCAATCTCAAAATGGGAGGGCGGCCTGTCCACGCCGGAGCTGGACAAGCTCAAGGCCCTGAGCGAGTGCTTCCACATCACGCTGGATGAACTCACCGGCGAGCAGGCGGCACCCGCCGGCAGCTCGGAACAGGAACCGGCCGGGCCGCCCCGCACCGGGGCCGACAGCAAGCTCGGCGTCTGCTTGTGCCTGACCGGCGCGGTCTGCCTGATTTTGTTCGGCGTTTTGATGATCGTCCGACCCTCCGCCGCAGAGCAGTTGAACGCGTCGTCCACGATCACGCTGAACGGCTCCGGCGTGCTTATCGCCCTCTCCCTGCTGCTGATGGTGATTGGGATGGTGTTGGTCCTCAAACAGAAATAGGCGAGGAGGTTATGCCCTAAATGAAGCACTACAAACGGCTGTCTCAAGTTTTCACGGTTCTTGCCATTTTGCTGTCCATTGTCATGTGCGCCGATGTGTCGTATCACTATTTCGATTTGCTGGCGTGCTACTGGTGCAGCGCCCCGGCTTCGGTATCTTTTTGGCTGTTCATCCCCTATGGGATCGGAATCGCCATCTGCGCGGCGCTGGCCCGCTTCTTCCGCAAAAAGCATCAGAGAAACGCATAACCACCGGAGGGACAGCCTGAAAGGGCCGTCCCTCCTTTATTTTGACAAAGAACGGATAAAATTGCCGAAGCCATGAAACCAGACCTTTCCTTACGGCAAATCATCTGATATAATACCCCTCGCGCATCTCACGCGGCCACCGCAATCGCCGCGAACATACATCTATGGAAAGAGGAGCTACCATGACAAAAGACTTTTTTCAGGGCAACCGCAGCCGCCTTTACAGCCAGATGAAGGAGAACTCCCTGCTGGCGTTGTTCTCCGGCACGGAAGTCCGCAAAACCAACGATGAATTCTATCCGTTTTATACCAACCGGAGCTTTCTATACCTCACCGGCCTGGACGGCAAGGAGCTGGCCCTGCTGGCCTGCAAGGACGGACAGGGGCAAGTGACGGAAAAGATATTCCTGCTGCCCCCGGACCTGCTGGCCGAGCGGTGGACAGGCCGCCGCATTAAGCCGGACGAGGCGGCGGACATTTCTGGAATCGAGCAGATCGGCTTTGCCGGGGAGTTTGAGGCGGAGCTCCACCGGCTGGCCGCCGGCGGCAATTATGAGCGCCTGTACCTGGACCTCTACCGGGCGGCCCCCGCCGACCGGGACACGCCCTCCCACCGCTTGCTGAAGCGGGCGGCTGACCACTATCCCTTCCTGAAAATCGAGAACGCCAACGCCCTGATCCGCCGTTTGCGCCTTGTCAAGCAGCCCTGCGAGATTGAGGCCATGCGACGGGCCGAACAGATCACCTGCGCGGGTATCACCTCCATGATGAAGGCCTCCAAGCCCGGTATGTTCGAGTATCAGTACAAGGCGGTGTTCGACTATACCCTGGGCCAGTACGGCCCCCAAGGGCCGGGCTTCCCCTCCATCATCTCGGCGGGAAAAAACAACTTCTGCATCCACTACAACTCCTACTCCGGCCAGGCCCTGGATGGCGATATGGTGCTCAACGACGTGGGGGCGTGGCACGACAACCTCATGACCGACGTGTCCCGGGGCTGGCCCTGCAACGGCAGGTACAGCGACCGCCAACGGCTGCTGTACGAGTGCGCGCTGAACACCTCCAACCATATGTTTGGCATCATCAAGCCCGGTATGCCCATGAGCGAGGTAGACGGCGAAATCCGCCGGTACAACGCCCAACTGTTGAAGGACGCCGGTGTGCTGGACGATGTGAAGAACATCGGGACCTATATGTGGCACGGCGGGGCCCACCACGTGGGCTTTGACGTCCACGACGTGGTGGAGACCCCCGAGGTCATCGGCCCCGGCATGGTGTTCTGCGTGGATGTGGGCATCTACCACGAGGAGTGGGGCATCGGCTTCCGGCTGGAGGACAACTGCCTGGTCACCGAGACGGGCTGTGAAAACCTGTCCGCCGCCACTCCCCGCACCATTGAGGAAATTGAGGATGCCATGCGGCAGAATTTCGTGGCATTTTCGTGATGAATCAGATTTTAATGATTGTTATGGCCGCCGGAGCCGTACTGGGCGGTGTGGACCGCATCCTGGGCAACAGGTTCGGCCTGGGCGGGCAGTTCGAGAAGGGCTTTATGCTGCTGGGCCCCATGGCCCTGTCCATGGCGGGGATCATCTGTCTGGCCCCGGTACTGGCGGACGCGCTGGGACGGGTGATCGTACCTTTTTACCAGCTTATCGGCGTAGACCCGGCCATGTTCGGCACGCTTCTGGCCATCGATATGGGCGGCTACCAGTTGGCGAGGGAGCTGGCGGCGGACCCCCTGGTGGGCAGCTATGCCGGGCTGGTGGTGTCGGCCATGTTCGGCTGCACCCTGGTGTTCACCATCCCCGTAGGCATGGGGATGATCCCCACGGAGGACCGCCCCCTGTTCGCCCGGGGGATCATGCTGGGCCTGGCATCCATGCCGGTGGGCTTGATCGCGGGCGGCCTGCCGGCCGGGCTGTCCCTGTCCACCAGTCTGCATCAGAACCTGCCCGTTTTCGCCCTGTCCCTGCTGCTCCTGCTGGGCCTGTGGAAGCTCCCGGACCGGATGGTGAAGGGCTTTTGCCTGCTGGCTCAGGGGATCAAAATCGTCGCCACCGCTGGGCTGGCGCTGGCGGCGGTGGAGTCCCTCACCGGCTGGAACCCGGTCCCCGGCATGGCC
Organism: uncultured Oscillospiraceae bacterium; assembly: GCA_910579155.1. Next base: position 35,209 of record CAJTTS010000007.1, read on the forward strand.
CCCATCGGGGAGGCCATGGGCGTGGTGGCCTCCATCGGGGTGGTCATGCTGGGCAGCCTGCCTGTGGCGGAGCTTTTACGCCGCGCCCTGGAGCGGCCTTTCACCCTGCTGGGCGGCAAGCTGGGCGTGAAGTCCCAGGCCCTGACCGGAATGCTGGTCAGCCTGGCCACCCCCCTGCCCGCCCTATCCATGTACCGGGAGATGGACCGACGGGGCAAAGTGGCGGCGGGCGCCTTCCTGGTCAGCGGCGCCAGCCTGCTGGCCGCCCACATGGGCTTTGTGGTAAGCACCGAGCCGGACATGCTTGTCCCGCTGATGGCGGGAAAGCTCAGCGGGGCCTTCGCCGCCGCCATACTGGCCCTCTGCTTGGGTTGAGCGTTTTGATCCGGGGCATTCTTCCATAATCTTCCATTTTGCGTGTAATTTCTTTCAGTTCGCTTAATTTTTCCCTCTTCTGCAAAAAATAATTGCAAAAATACGCGGCGCAGTATATACTATTACATTGGATTTTACCGCCGGTGCATCCTGTCGAACGGGTGCGGCAATCCCGGCGCGTTCACAGAGGGGATTGGAAATGGGGACTGTCAAAGATAGAATGCGGGCGCTTTGGGCGGACCAGCGGTCCTGGCGGATCAGGCTGCCCCTGGCCCTGCTCACCGCGTTCACCTGCGTGTTCACCTTCCTGCTGTTCGGTCCCTGTGAGATTTTCATCCAGAACATGCAGGAGATGCCCTTCCCCTTCCTGACCCTGGCGCTCGTGCTGCTGCTGGCAGGGGCGGCGGCCTTTGCCGCGCTGCTGCTGGCGCTGCTCCTGCTCCGGGGCAAGGCGTTCAACTTCGCCGTCTCCGTCCTGTTCGCCGGGACGCTGGCGGGCTACCTCCAGGGCAACTTCCTCAATCTGGACCACGGCTCCCTGGACGGCAACGCCGTCTACTGGCAGAGCTACCGCTTCGCCATGCTGAAAAACCTGGCGGTCTGGCTGCTGGTCTTCGCCGGGGTGTTTTTTCTGCTCTACCTCAGCCGGAAGCTGTGGACCCGGGGCATCGAGCTGATGTGCGCCATCCTCATCGGCGCGCAGACGGTGGCCCTCATCGTGCTGCTGGCCCAGACGGGCCTGGCCCGGCTGGACCGGGTGGGGCAGGAAACCGCCTACGTCTCCCGGGACGGCATCTACGAGGTGGCTCCTGAGAACAACGTCATCGTCTTTTTGCTGGACCGGCTGGACAACCGCTTCACCGACGAGGTGCTGGAGCTCCACCCGGAGTGGGCGCAGCGGCTGGGCGGCTTCACCTACTACCACGACTTTACCGGCAGCTACGCCAACACCCGGCCCTCCATCGCCTATTTCATGACCGGGGTGCAGCACGATTATACCGTGCCTTGGGAGGACTATTTCGACCGGGCCTGGTCCGAGCCGGTCTACCAGTTCCTGCCCGACATCCACAGCGCCGGTTACAAGACCCGGATTTACTCCGACTCCTCTTATGTCTTTGGAGACGCGGGTAATGTGGAAGGCGTGGTGGACAACATCCGGAGGGATACCAAGACCGTCCACCGTAGGCTGATGCTGGTGAAGATGCTGGTGCTGTCCGCCTACCGCTACGCCCCCGAGGCGCTCAAGCCCTTCTTCCAGCTCTACTCCGGGGAGCTGGGAGACGTGGTCACCGTCAGCGGGGACGGCAAGGAGAACAATCTCTTCACGGTGGACGACGTGGCCTTCTGGAAAGGCTACCGGGAGCACGGCCTCACCGTGGACCAGGACGCCCGGGGTGTGTTCCAGTTCTACCACTTCGAGGGCGCCCACAGCCCCTATGTCATGGACGAGAACGCCCAGCCCGTGGAGAGCGGCACCCTCAACGGGCAGATCACGGGCAACATGGAGATGATTTTCCGCTACCTGGATGAGCTGGAGGAAAAGGGCCTGTTCGACGACGCCACCATCATCATCACCACCGACCACGCCCGCCCCCCCGGACAGGAGGGGAACATGGGCGATGTCAACGACAGCCGGGTGTCCACCCTGATGATAAAGCCCGCCGGGATTGGCCGGACCGAACCGCTGGGCGTATCCAGCAAGCAGGTGTGCCAGGATAACCTCCGCGCGTCCATCATCAGCTACTGCGGGCTGGACGCCGCCGCCTACGGGCGCACCATCGAGTCCATCGGCGAACACGAGCAGATGACCCGGTATCTGTGGATCCGGGGCGAGCGGGGCGACATCGCCGACAAACTGTTTACCTTCCGAATCACCGGCGACGCCAACGATTTCTCCAACTGGGAGCTGATCGATGAGGCCGTCATGGACTACTGGGGGCTGTAGCGCCCTGAAACTGCTGCAAGGAGGCTGTTCGCTTTGAAAAAAGCCGCTTCATTCCTATACTTTTTCCTCTTCGCCTGCCTGCTGTCCTCGGTGACGGCGCTGGCCTATATCGACCCCTCCGCCATGACCTATATGATCCAGCTCATCGCCGGCATCGCCATCGCCACGGGCGCGGGGGCCAGCTACTACTTCCGCCGGATCAAGCGGAAATTCTCCCGCCGGGACCAGGGCCGCGCCGCCGCCCGGAGCTATGACGGGGACGATGACGACGACACCGGTTACGGCGACTACGAGCTGGACGCCCCCGCCCAAAGCGCGCAGGCCCCCGCCTCCGCCCCGGCGGCGGAAACCGCCCCGGTCCACACCTTCCAGACCCAGGCCGCTTTCCAGGCCCCGGAACAGCCCATATACGCCGACGACGCCGTCGCCGGCGACCCGGACCCCTTTGACGAGACCGGCGGCACGGCGGGGCTCATCGCCGAAAACCGGGAGCTGCGCCGTCTGCTGGCTCAGGAGCGGCGAAACGTGGAAGAGCTCAAGCGGGCCCTCCACATCTGCACCGCACCCCGCAAATGAAGGACAAAACGCAAAAAAAGGACCGGTGGTGGCTCACGCCCCTGGTGGCCGTACTCCTGGCCCTCTTCCTCAACCAGTTCATCCTCCTCAACGCCCGCATCCCCTCCGGGTCCATGGAGCCAACCATCGCCACCGGCTCCCTGGTGCTGGGGGACCGCACCGCCTACCTCCGGGGAGACCCCCGGACGGGGGACGTGGTGTTCTTCCGCCACGCGTCGGAATTCGGGCAGAAGATTCTGGTCAAGCGGGTCATCGCCCTGCCGGGCCAGACCTTCTCTATGGAGGACGGGCGGGTGTATCTGGACGGCGAGCTGCTGGACGAACCGTATATCACCGAATTTTCCCGGGACAGCTACCCTGAGACGGTGGTGCCCGAGGGCTGCTACCTCGTTCTGGGGGACCACCGAACCAACTCCAACGACGCCCGGTACTGGGCCGACCCCTTCGTCCGCCGGGAGGACCTGCTGGCCCGCGGCCTTTTCGTCTACTTCCCGGAGTTTCACACCTTTTAGGAGGCGCTGTCATTCCCTATGGACATCATGAACACCATCATCGGAACCCCGTTGGGGTATCTGATGTATTTCTGCTATTCCCTCTTCCGGAACTACGGGGCCGCCGTGATCCTGTTTACCCTGCTCACCAAGGTGGTCATGTTTCCCATCTCCCTGCTGGTACAGAAAAACTCCATCAAAATGGTGAAGATGAAGCCCCAATTGGACATGCTCCGCTACCAGTATGTGGACGACAACGACGCCTTCCTCGATGCCCAAACCGCCCTGTACAAAAAGGAGCGGTACAACCCTATGGCGGGGGTCGTTCCCCTGCTGCTCCAGATTCCCATCATCTTCGGGCTGCTGGACGTGGTGTACAAGCCTTTGAAGCACCTGCTCCACCTGGCCCCAAGCCTCCAATCCGCCTTTGTGGAACGGACGGCGGAGCTGCTGGGCCTCACGGTGGACGAGCTGGGTTCCACCGCCCAGCTTGCGGTGGTGGAGCGGGTGAAGGCCGTCCCGGACAGCTTCGCCGACCTCCCCGGAGCCGCGGAGGCCGTCACCCGGATTCAGGAGCTGAACATGACCCTGTTGGGCGTCAACCTGGCCGAGACACCCAACGTCCATACGCTGGACGCGCTGTTCCTCATTCCCGTGCTGGCGGGACTGTCCGCCCTGCTCATGTGCTGGGTACAGAACAAGGTGAACGTGCTCCAAATTGAGCAAAACAAGCTGTCCCAGTGGGGCATGACGGCATTCATGATCGCCTTCTCCTCCTTCTTCGCCTTTATTGTCCCGGCGGGGGTTGGCCTGTACTGGACCTTCGGCAACCTGTTCTCCATCGCCGTTATGTTCCTGTGCAACGCCGTGTACTCCCCCAGAAAGTATATCAACTACGATATGCTGGAGGAGATGAAGCGCGCCGCCGCCGAGGATAAGACCAGGCAGAAGGAAAACGCCGCCCTGGCCAAGAAATACTACAAGGAATTTTTCGCCCCGGAAAACAAAGGGAACATGAAGATCATGTTCTACTCCGAGGGCAGCGGGTTCTACAAGTATTTCCGCGCCCTCATCGAGGCGCTGCTGCGGGATACCGACCTGACTATCCACTATGTCACCAGCGACCCGGAGGACGCCATTTTCCAGAAAAACGAGCCCCGTATCAAGCCCTATTACGTGGACGAAACCCGGCTCATTTCCCTGATGATGAAGCTGGAGGCGGACATGGTGGTGATGACCACCCCCGACCTGGAAAAGTACCACATCAAGCGCTCCCGGGTGCGGGAAAACGTGGAGTATGTCTTTATGGATCACGGGTGCAGCAGCGACAACATGCTCTACCGCACCGGCGCGCTGGACAACTACGACACCCTGCTGGTGGTCAGCCGGGAGCAGGCCATCGAGGCCAGGGCCATCGAAAAGCTGCGGCATGTGAAAAAAAAGCGCATCATCGAGTGCGGCTACGGGCTCATCGACGACATGATTGCCGCTTACGAGGCCATGGACAAGACGCCCAATGACAAGAAAACCATCCTCATCGCCCCCTCCTGGCAGTACGACAACATCATGGACTCCTGCCTGGACGATTTGGTGAGCGCCCTGTACGGCAGGGGTTACCGCATCGTCATCCGGCCCCACCCCCAGTATGTGCGCCGCTTCCCCATGCAGATGAAGGAGATCATCCAGCGCTACCGGGACAGGGCCGGGGACGACTTCATCATTGAGACCGACTTCTCCTCCAACGTGACGGTGTACACCGCCGACCTGGTCATCACCGACTGGAGCGGCATCGCCTTTGAGTTCTCCTTCACCACCGACAAGCCCTCCCTGTTCATCAATACCCAGATGAAGGTGGTCAACGAGGACTGGCAGAAAATCCCCCTGGTTCCCTTCGATATCACCGCCCGGTCCAAGGTGGGCCGCCAGGTGGAAAAGAGCCAGGTGAAGGACCTGGCCCCCGTGGTGGAGGAGCTGCTGGCCCACCAGGAGGACTACAAGGAGCGCATCGCCACCCTGAAGCAGCAGCACTTCTACCACCTGGGCCACAGCGGCGAGGTCGGTGCGCAGTATATCATCCACCGCCTGGAGCGGCGTTATCCCGGACAGATTGCCTCCCACAATCCACCCAAAGGGCATGGCGGATAACCCGCAGACAAAGGCCCCCGGTCCGCTCCAACGGGACAGACCGGGGGCTTATTCAAATTTCTCTGTTTACAACACCGGAAGGAACCTGCTATGATGAACACATCAGCCCACCACACGTCCCCAGCCCCGGCGGGCCCGCCCTGCCCCGAGCTGCTTGCTCCGGAGGACCTGCGGGTCATCGGGAAGGCGCTCCGCACCCGCCCGGAGGAGATCACCGGCGTCTCCGCCCTGAAAAAGGGCATGACCAACCGCTCCTTCCTCTTCTCCTGCCGGGGGGAGCCGTATATCATCCGCGTCCCCGGCGTGGGCACCGGACGGCTCATCAGCCGCCGGCAGGAGGCGGAGGTCTACCGGGTGGTCCGGGGGCGGAATATCTGCGAGGACGTGCTGTATATCGACCCGGACACGGGGTATAAAATCAGCCGCTTTCTCCCGGGGGCCAGGACCTGCGACCCTTTGAACCAGGCCGACACCGCCCGGTGCATGGAAAAGCTCCGGGAATTCCACCGGCTGGGGCTGCGGGTGAACCACGAGTTTGACCTGTTCGCCCACATCAGTTTCTATGAGAGCCTGTGGGAGGGCGCGCCCTCCGCCTACCCGGACTACCGGGAGACCAAGGACGGCGTGTTCCGGCTCCGGCCCTTCCTGGACGCCCACGCCGGGGAAAAAACCCTCACCCACATCGACGCGGTGCCGGACAACTTCCTGTTCTCTCCGGACGGCCGGGGCGGGGAGGAGCTCCGCCTCATCGACTGGGAATACGCCGCCATGCACGACCCCCATGTGGACGTGGCCATGTTCTGCATCTACGCCATGTATAACCGGGATCAGGCGGACCGGCTCATCAGCCAGTATTTCACCGGGGGCTGCCCCTCCCTCACCCGGATCAAAATTTACGGCTACATCGCCGCCTGCGGGCTGCTGTGGAGCAACTGGTGCGAGTACAAGCGCAGCCTGGGCGTGGAATTCGGGGACTACGCCCGGGAGCAGTACCGCTATGCCCGGGATTACTGCGGCGTCGTCCGGCGGGAGCTGGAGCGGCTGGGGGAGGTATTGCCATGAACACGGTCAAACGGGCCGTCATCGTAGCCGCCGGGGTGGGCAAGCGGATGCGGCCCGTCACCCTGGACACCCCCAAGTCCCTGGTGCGGGTGAACGGCGTGCGGATGATCGACACGGTGATCCGGGGGCTGCTGGCAAACGGAATTTGCGAGATTTACATCGTCGTGGGCTACCTCAAGGAGCAGTTTCGAGCGCTGGAGCGGGAATATCCCGGCGTGCGGCTCATCGAAAACCCCTGGTTCGATTCCTGCAACAACATCTCCTCCCTCTATGTGGCACGGGAACACCTGCGGGACGTCATCATCACCGACGCCGACCTCATCATCCGGGACCCGCGGGTGCTGGCCCCCCGGTTTGAGCGCTCCGGCTACAACGCCGTGTGGACGGACGCGCCCACCAGCGAGTGGCTGCTGACGGTACAAGACGGCGTGGTGACCTCGTGCAGCCGGACCGGCGGCAGCCACGGCTGGCAGCTCTACAGCGTCTCCCGGTGGAGCGAGGAGGACGGGCTTCGCCTCAAGCGCCACCTGGAGATCGAGTTTGAGCAGAAAAAAAACCGGGATATCTACTGGGACGACGTGGCGATGTTCCACCACCTGAACGAATACCGGCTGGGGGTGTTCCCCATGAAGGCCGGGGATATCGCGGAAATAGACAGCCTGGAGGAGCTGGCGGCGCTGGACCCCGGCTATCGCGGGTATGTGGACGAGGTGAAGTGACTTGGAGCGGAAAAAAATCGACTGGGCCGTCACCCTGGTGCCCCTGGGGTGCGTGCTGGCGCTGAGCGCGCTGTTCCTCGCCTTCCCGGAGCGGTCCAACGAGGTGTTGGGCCAGATCCGCTTCCTGCTGGGGGACACCTTCGGCGTCTATTACCTGGTCATCGGGCTGGGGGTGTTCCTGCTGTCCCTGTTCGCGGCATTCTCCAAATACGGGGACATTGTGCTGGGCGCGCCGGGGGAACGGCCCCAATACCCCTTTTTCACCTGGGGCTCCATGATGTTTACGGCGGGGCTGGCGGCGGACATCCTGTTCTACTCCTTCTCCGAGTGGATTTTGTACGCCGTGGACCCCCACATCGCCGAGCTTGGCTCCATTCAGGACTGGGCCGGCGTGTTCCCCATCTTTCACTGGAGCCTGATCCCCTGGGGGTTCTACCTGATGCTGGCGGCGGCCTTCGGGTTTATGCTCCATGTCCGCCGCCGGGAACGGCAGAAGTATTCCGAGGCGTGCCGCCCCATCCTGGGCAGGCACACCGACGGCATCCCAGGCCGGCTCATTGACTTGCTGGCCGTGTTCGCCCTGCTGGCGGGGACCGCCACCACCTTCAGCCTGGCCACCCCCCTCATGGCCGGTATCCTGGACGAGCTGTTTCACCTGCCCCTGGGCCGGGAGACGGTCACCGTCCTCATTTTGCTGGTCACCTGCGCGGTGTACACCTACTCCCTGCTCCACGGCTTCCACGGCATCAGCCTGCTGGCCAAGTCCTGCCTCTATCTGTTTTTCTCCCTGCTGGCCTACGTGCTGCTGCTGGGCGGGGAGGCCCGGTATATCATTGAGACCGGCTTCGAATCCCTGGGCCGGATGGTACAGCATTTCTTCGGGCTGGCCACCTTCACCGACCCGGCGCGGACCACCTCCTTCCCCCAGAACTGGACCATCTTCTACTGGTCCTACTGGATGGTGTGGTGCGTGGCCGCCCCCTTCTTCATCGGCAGCATCTCCCGGGGGCGGACGGTGCGGCAGACCATTCTTGGGGGCTACGGCTTCGGGGTGGGCTCCACCATCGTCAGCTTTATTGTGCTGGGCAACTATTCCCTGGGCAAGCAGGTATCCGGGGCGGCGGATTTCATCGCACAGTACGCCCAGACCGGCGACCTGTACGCCCTCATCATCTCCATGATCCGCACCCTGCCCTGCCCGGCGCTGGTGCTGGTCCTGGTGCTGGTCACCATGGTGGCGTTCTACGCCACCTCCTTCGACTCCATCGCCCTCATCGCCTCCTGCTATAGCTACCGCCGCCTGGGAGAGGACGAGTCCCCCCACTGGGGAGTAAAACTGATGTGGTGCCTGCTGCTCATCGCCCTGCCCGTGGCGCTGGTGTTCTCCGACAGCTCCATGGCCAACCTCCAATCGGTGAGCATCATCGCCGCGTTCCCCATCGGGGCGGTGATTGTACTCATCACGGCCAGCTTTTTCAAAGACGCCAAAGCCTATCTGCGCGGGCCGGGATCCGGCTCGGCGCCCAACGACAACAAAGAGGACTGACCCATGAAGATCATCGACGCCCACGCCCACGTGGTCCAGTGCATCGCCGGCACCGGCTCCCAGGGGGAGCTGCGGCCCTGCGGCGGAGGCAGGGCGGTGTACGCCACCGGGAACTCGTTCCAGATTCTGCCGCCGGAGTTCGGCGAGTACGACGCCACGCCCGAATCCCTGCTCCGGGTGATGGACGCCCACGGGGTGGAGAAGGCGGTGCTCCTCCAAGGCAACTACTTCGGCTTCCAAAACCTGTATACCTGGGAGGCGGCCCAAACCTACCCGGACCGGTTCGCCGCCGCGGCCTCTTACGATCCCTTCTCCTACCAGGCGGAAAAAATTAAAGCCCACCTGTTTGACGAGCTGGGCTTCCGGATCGTCAAGTTTGAGGTGAGCAGCGGCTCCGGGCTGATGGCCAACCACCCGCCCGTGGATTTGGACGGGGAGGTCATGCACCGGTGTTACCGCCACGCGGCGGACCGGGGGCTGATCTTCGTCATCGACATCGGCAAGCCCCGGAGCGTGAGCTGGCAGGTGGACGCCCTCAGCCGGGCTATCACCCAATACCCGGAGATGAAGTTCGTGGTGTGCCACCTTCTCTCCCCCCAGTTGGGGGACGGGGAGCTGCTCCGGCGCTCCCTGGCGCAGCTTGCCCTGCCCAACGTGTGGTTTGACCTGGCCGCCCTGTGCCTGAATTCCAAGCCGGAGGCCTTCCCCTATCCCACCGCCCGGGATTACGTCGGCGCCGCAGTGGACATCGTGGGGGCGGACCGGCTTCTGTGGGGCAGCGACATGCCCTCCTCCATGACCCGGGACAGCTACCGGCATTTCATCGATTTCATCGCGCAGCATCCTGGTTTAACCGGCGGCGACAAGGAAAAAATCTTCTATGACAACGCCGCGAACCTGTTTTTCCCCGCCTCCGGGGGATAGAAATCGGACGTAAGCCTCTTTCAAAATGGAACCCCAGAGGCACAAAACGCCCCCGGTCCCCGCGTTTGGCGGAGCCGGGGGCGTTTGGCTTCCCTCTGTTCCGGGCGCTTAGCCGATGCCCGTCTCCAGCATGGAGGTGAAGTCCACCAGATTGGAGTCGGGGCCCTTGTCGTGGAGGATGTTCAGCTCCCTCTGGATATCCTCCGTCTTGCCCAGGGTATCTTTCAGCAGGGCGTGGAGCTGCTCCTTCAGCGTGTCCGCCGCCTTAGCGTACTCCTCCAGCTCCTGGCGCTGACGGTCCACGCTGGCCTGGACCCTGGCGTAGGCCTCCCGCTCGAACTCGTCCGCCTCTTCCCGGATCTGCTCGGCGTACTTCTGGGCCCGGATCAGGGCGTCGGCAATGCTGGCTTGCTCGGCCCGCAACGCCTCGTTCTCCTCCCGAAGCGCCCGCAGGGCCTCCTCCAGCTCGTCAACGCGGTTACGGTTCGCCTCCTCCGCACGGAGGATTTCCTCCTCCTTTTGCCGGAGCTTTGCCTGGTTCTCCTCCTCCAGCTCGGCAATGTACCGGCTCACGCCCTCTTTTTGGTAGCCCCAGAACCCTTTTTTGATCTCGCCCATTCGCATAGCACACGCCGCTCCTTTCCTCTTTACAGGATAGAATACCACAGAACCGGTCAATTTTCAATACGCTGTCACATTTTTTCCGCCGGACGCCGCCGCGATGCAAAAATGATGGGCCGCCGGTGTATCCTAAATGGTCATAGGAGGTGCGCAGATGAACAAAATCCTCATTGCGGAGGACGACCCCGCTATCGCCAATCTGATCCGGACCGCCCTGGACGGCCCGGACTACCGCTGCGGCGTGGCCGCCGATGGCCTGACCGCCGCCGACCTGCTGGAGAAGGAAACCTTTGATCTGGCGCTGCTGGACATCATGCTCCCTGGAGCGGACGGTTACGAGGTACTGGAATACTGCCGGACGCTGGAGGTCCCCGTCATCTTCCTCACCGCCAAGGGGACGGTGGAGGACCGGGTGAAGGGCCTTCGGCTGGGGGCGGAGGACTACATCACCAAGCCCTTTGAGCTGATGGAGCTGATGGCCCGGGTGGAAACGGTGCTGCGCCGGTGCGGCAAGACGGGGCGGGTGCTGGCCCTGCCGCCGGACATTGAGATTGACACCGCCGCCCACACAGTCCGCCAGGGCGGCGTTCCGGTGGCGCTGACCGCCAAGGAGTACGACCTGCTGCTCCTGTTTGTGCAGAACAAAAACATCGCGCTGTACCGGGACCGCATTTACGAAAAAGTCTGGGGAGACGAGTACCTGGGGGACAGCCGCACGGTGGACCTGCACATACAGCGGATGCGCAAAAAGCTGGGGCTGGAGAAACGGCTGGTGGCCGTCTACAAGGTGGGCTACCGGCTGGAGGTTTGACGATGAAGCTGTTTTGGAAATTATTTTGCTCCATGGTGTCCGTCACCGTGCTGGCCTGCTCCCTCACCGGGTTCTGGCTAATCGACGGGCAGTTCCGCACCGCCCTGGACCAGGAGGTGGAGGAGCTGTACAAGGAGGACTATATGCTCCGCTACGTTCTCTCCCTGGAGGCGGAGGGGCGGCCCCTGTCCGGGCGGGAGGAGCTTTCCCGGCTGGCCAAGGGCATGCCCCCCACCACATACTTCCAGCTCAGCGACGGGGCGGGGGAGCGGTTGGGCGGCAGCAGCAGCGACCGCCTGTTTTGGGACGCCTCCTCCCCCGCCGGCTGGCTGGCGGACAATCAGCGGGGCTGGCGGCTGGAGCGCGTGGGCGAGGACACGTTTGCCCTCCACGGGGCCAGCGCCCTCACCCTGCTGAAGGAGACGGTGTGGCTGGAAACCTGCCGGGACGTGACCTACCTGTTTGCCCAGCGCTCCGCCCAGTACCGGAGCTTTGTCGGCGTGATGCTGGCCCTTATCGCGGGGACGGCGGCGCTCTCCCTGCTGGTGGCCCACCTGGTTCTGCGCCCCCTGGCCCGGCTGTCCGACGCCACCCGGAGGATGGCGGAGGGCGGACTGGACCAGCGGGTGCCCGTCACCAGCGGCGACGAGCTGGGGCGGCTGTCCGCCGACTTCAACGCCATGGCGGACCGGATTGAGGAGCAGGTGCGGGCCCTCACCGACGCCGCCCGGCGGGAGAAGGATTTTACGGGCAGCTTCGCCCATGAGATCAAAACGCCTCTCACCTCCATCATCGGCTACGCCGACCTGCTGCTGTCCCGGCCCGCGGAACCGGAGCGGGTGCGGGAGAGCGCCGGGTACATCTTTCAGGAGGGGCGGCGGCTGGAGGCCCTGTCCCGAAAGCTGATGGACCTGATCGTGCTGGACCGTCAGGACTTCCCCCTGCGGCCCACCGCCATGCGGGCCTTTCTGGAGCGCACCGGGAACGCCCTGCGCCCCGCCCTGGAGCAGGCGGGCATCCGGCTGGATATCCAGGCGGAGGAGGCTCCAATCCCCTTGGAGCCGGACCTGATGGAGACGGTGTGCCTCAACCTGCTGGACAACGCCCGGAAGGCCACCCCGTCGGGCGGCCGTATCGCCCTCACCGGGCAGACAGAGGGGAACGGCTACCTCATCCAGGTGACGGACACCGGCAAGGGCATCCCCCCGGAGGAGCTGGGGCGTATCACCGAGCCGTTCTACATGGTGGACAAGTCCCGCGCCCGGGCCCAGGGGGGCGCGGGGCTGGGGCTGGCCCTGTGCCGCCGGATCGTGGAGGTTCACGGCGGGACGATGGAATTTGAGAGCGCGCCGGACCGGGGCGCCACGGTCCGAATCCATTTGACAGGAGGGACGGAGGGATGAAGCTGGTGAAAAAGTGGCTGTTCCCCGCCCTGACCTGCCTGATTGTGGCAGGCGCGGCGATGCTGCCCCCGCTGGTCTCCCAGGCGCGGGATGTCCGGCTGCTGGGGCAGGTCCACGCGGAGCTGCTGGACGCGGACGCCCTGCCCGCTGTCGAGCTGCCCACCCTGACGGACCGGATGGCGCTGTATGCCGACCGGTTCTCCCACACCCATCCCGTCCTGTCCTTCCGTGATTATGGTGTCACGGAGGAAGACGCTGCCTTCCCAGACCAAGAGCCGCTGGTCCAGGCGACCCGGGAGCTGCTGACCGGGGCAGACGTCCTGCCAAACTGGATTTTTGAGGAAGAACCCCTTGAGGGGGAAGTGACCGAGCGCCTCCTGCTCTGGGACCCGGCCGCCAGCGGCACCTTTCAGGAGCCCGCCGTATTCTGGGGACTGAAGTGGTCCTATTCCAACAAGTTCCACGGCAAGGATTTGACGGTGTACCTGGACGCCGTGACCGGCTTGCCCATCTACCTGTGGGTGTTCGACACCAACATCTCCCAGTGGCTACCCTACGACACGGACCATTTGCGCACCCTGGCGGAACGCTTTTTCGGCCTTCTGGGGCTGGATATCCGGGAAATTGACTATGATACCACCATTTCGGAGGACGTCCAACTGCCCCTGCGCTACTCCGTCGCCGGAACCGCCATGGTCTTTAACGTCATCCGAACCCCCACCGCGCTGACCATCGAGCTGAACCCCAACTGGAGGAATCCGGCGGCTATGGACGGCTCCATCACCTACGACGGATAAAATGACGGCGTTTTGATGCAAAAACGCGCAAATTTCGACGGCGGGTTGTGATAATCTGAGGACACAGCCGATACAAAGGAGTGTTCCCCATGAAAACCAAACGCCGCCGTAGCTCCCCCTTGCCCCTGCTGCTCACCGCCGCCCTGCTGCTGTTCACCGCCGGGATGATTGCGGGCTGGACCGGGGCCTCCGCCTACGCCCAGCCCGACCCCGTCCCGAAAAACCTGAGCGTCTCCCGCCCCGCTCCGGCGGAGCCTGAGGCGCCGCTCCCCTCCCCCACGCCCATCCCCGGGGCGGACAAGCCCTCCCCCGCCCCGGACCAGACAAGCTGGGAACTGATCCTGGTCAACGGGGACCACCCCCTGCCCGAGGATTTTTCTGTCCCCGCGCTCACCGAACTGCGCAGCGGCCACGCCATCGACAGCCGGGCCTATCCCGCTCTCCAGGCCATGATGGACGCCGCCCGGGCGGCGGGGCTCCAGCCGCTGATCTGCTCCTCCTACCGCACCTGGGACACCCAGGCGGCGCTTTTCCAACGGGAAGTCCAAAACTGGCTGGACCGGGGGTACATACAGGAAGAGGCGGAGCGGCAGGCCGCCGTCTGGGTGGCTCGTCCCGGTACCAGTGAGCACCAGACCGGGCTGGCAGTGGACATCGTGGACCTGTCCTACCAGGTCCTGGACAAGGGCCAGGAGGGCACCCCCGTCCAGCAATGGCTCATGGCCCACTGCTGGGAGTACGGGTTCATCCTGCGCTACCCCACCGATCAGAGCGGTCTCACCGGCATCGGCTACGAGCCCTGGCACTACCGCTATGTGGGTCCGGACGCCGCGCGGGAGATTTTCCAGCAGGGACTGTGCCTGGAAGAATATCTGGCAGAATCCCCCGGCAGAACACAATAATCCACTTTCTTCCAACATTGGCAAAACGCCGGGGCCGTCGCCCCGGCGTTTTTGCATTTTTTGCCGTAAAAGCGGGTGGACATACCAAAACGGCGGGTGTATAATATGTGCGCCGCCGCTTGAAGGCGGCAAACACCAACTGCTCGAAAGAAGGAATGCTTAGATGAAGCAACACAAAAAGGGCCTGGCAGTCTGGCTCCTCACCGTGGTGCTGCTGTTCATCGCCGCGCTGCTGGCGGGCTCCCCCGGCCAATCGGAGAGCGTCCAGGAGGCCATGCGGGACGCGGTGCTCCACAGCACGGGCCAGGTCAGCCTGTTCGGCCTGACCACGGTCAACCCGGGGATGATCTCCGCCTTGGTGGTGACGGCCATCCTGCTCATCGCCGCCGTGCTGATCCGGATCTTCGCCATCCCCCGCTTCAAGCTCCGGCCGGGAAAGCTCCAACTGCTGTTAGAGCAGGCCGTGGGATTGTTCGACGGCATGGCCACGGGAAACAGCCCCCACCGGAACCGCTTTCTGGGAGCCTATATTTTCTCCGCCGGGGCGTATATCTTCGTGGGGACGCTGTTTGAGCTGCTGGGGCTCCAGGCCGTCACCGTCCACGGCCACCCCATCACCCTGCCCGCCCCCCTGTCCGACGTGAACGCCGCCATCGCCACAGGTACGCTGTCCTACCTGGTCATTGCCTCCGGCGCCGTGGCCGAGCACGGGCCCAAGGGGATCCTCAAAGCCCTCAAGGAGTTCTCCCTGCCCATCTCCATGAGCTTCCGCCTGTTCGGCGCGCTGCTCAGCGGCCTGCTGGTGACGGAGCTGGTCTATTACTATATCAGCCTCAGCTTCGTGCTGCCGGTGGTGGTAGGGGTGCTGTTTACCCTGCTCCACGCCCTGATCCAGACCTACGTGCTCACCATGCTGGTGGCGCTGTACTACGGCGAGGTGTCCGAGCCGTCCCACGCAACGTCCAAAAAGAAGCCCCAGGCAGACAATACCTGAACCAAATCATATATAAAATGGAGGTCGTTATCCATGAATAAATTGCTGAAAAAGATCATCGCCCTGGCCGGGGTTATGCTGCTCACCCTGGCCCTCGCCGCCCCCGCCTTCGCCGCCGACGCCCCCGACGCCAACCAGCCCGCCGCTCAGACCCAGGAGGACAACACCATCGGCTCCAAGGCCATCGCCGCCGGCATCGCCGTGGGTCTGGCCGCCGCGGGTGGCGCGGTAGGTATGGGCCTTGCCACCGCCAAGTCCACCGAGAGCATTGCCCGTCAGCCCGAAGCGGAGGGCAAGGTGCGCACCACCCTGATGCTGGGCCTGGTCTTTATCGAGACGGCCATCATCTACGCGCTGCTGGTGGTCATCCTCATCATCTTCGTGCTTTAATCCTGGGAGGTCGCTATCATGCCTCTGAATATCAATTTGCAGCAGATTTTGCTGCACTGGATGAACCTGGCCATCCTCACGGGAGCGCTGTACTTCCTGCTCTACAAGCCGGTGAAGCAATTCATTGCCAAGCGGGAGGCCTACTATCAGGAGCTGGAGGATCAGGCCGCTGGTAAGCTGGCCCAGGCGGAACAGTTCAAGGCCGACTGTCAGGCCAAGCTGGACGCCGCCGACGAGGAAATCCGCCAGGAGCGGGCCAAAGCCCAGCAGTCCGCGTCCCAGGCCGCCCAGGAACAACTGACCCAGGCGGAGGAGCAGGCCAGGCACATCGTAGCCAAGGCCAAGGCCGAGGCGGAACAGACCAAGGAGCGGGCCATCCGGGAGTCCCAGAAGGAGATGCGGGAGCTGGCCGCCAAGGCGGCGAAAAAGCTGGCCGCCCAGCCCGGGGCCGACTTCTTTGACCAGTTCCTGGACCTGACGGAGGGAGGCAAGACCCATGAGGGCCGCTAGAAGCCGCCTCACCGCCCAACTGCGCAGCGCCGACCAGCCCACCGGGGCACAGCTTGAACGTTTCGAGCAGTTCCTGACCAAGACCTATCAGCGCAAGATCCCCCTCCACTGGGAGTTTGACGAGTCCCTTCAGGACGGGTTCCGCCTTCAAGTGGGGTCCGACGTGTACGACTGGACCCTGGACGGCCGGGTGAGGCAGTTCCAGGACTACCTGCGCCACATCCAGCCCGGGGCAAACGACATCGTCCCTCTCATGCGCCAGGCCGTGGAGCACTGGGAGCCCACCCCCGTTCCCGAGGAGATCGGCGAGGTGCTCACTGTGGACGGCGACATCGCCACCGTGGGCGGGCTGTCCCACGCCCAGTACGGGGAAATTTTGCTGTTCTCCTCCGGCGTGAAGGGCATGGTGCAGGATCTGCGCCCCGAGGGGCTGAGCTGCATCCTGTTCGGCGACGGCGAGGAGATTTGCGCGGGCAGCATGGTCCGGAGGACTCTGAAAACCGCCGGTATGCCCGTGGGCCAGGGCTATCTGGGCCGGGTGGTGGACGCGCTGGGCCTGCCCGTGGACGGCAAAGGCTCCATCGAGCCGGAGGGCTACCGCCCTGTAGAAACCCCCGCCCCCGGCATCCTGGACCGCCAGCCGGTGAACGCCCCCATGGAGACGGGGCTGCTGGCCATCGACTCCATGTTCCCCATCGGCCGGGGCCAGCGTGAGCTCATCATCGGCGACCGTCAGACCGGCAAAACCGCCATCGCCCTGGACACCATCCTCAACCAGAAGGGCAAGGACGTGGTGTGCATCTATGTGGCCATCGGACAGAAAACCAGCTCCGTGGCCCAGTTGGCGGAGAACCTGGCCCGCCGGGGCGCTATGGAGTACACCACCATCGTCACCGCCCCCGCCGGGGCTTCCGCCGCTTTGCAGTATATCGCCCCCTACGCCGGGTGCGCCTTGGGCGAGTATTTCATGTACCAGGGCCGGGACGTTCTCATCGTGTATGACGACCTCAGCAAGCACGCCATTGCCTACCGCGCGCTTTCCCTGCTGCTGGAGCGCTCCCCCGGCCGCGAGGCCTTCCCCGGCGATGTGTTCTACCTCCATTCCCGGCTGCTGGAACGGTCCGCCCACCTCAGCGACGAACTGGGAGGCGGCAGCATGACCGCCCTGCCTATCGTGGAGACCCAGGCGGGGGACGTGTCCGCCTATATCCCCACCAACATCATCTCCATCACCGACGGCCAGATCTTCCTGGAAAGCGAGCTGTTCTTCTCCGGCCAGCGGCCCGCCGTCAACGTGGGCCTGTCCGTGTCCCGGGTGGGCGGCGACGCCCAGACGAAAGCCATGAAGTCCGCCGCCGGAGCCATCCGCCTGGACCTGGCCCAGTACCGGGAGATGGAGGTGTTCACCCAGTTCTCCAGCGACCTGGACGACGCCACAAAACGGCAACTGGCCTATGGACAGGGCCTGATGCGCCTTCTGCGCCAGCCCCAGTATGCCCCCCTGTCCCAACACCAGCAGGTCATCGTGCTCACCGCCGCCCTGGACCATGTGATGCAGGAGGTCCCGCTGAGCCGGATGGACGAATTCCGCGCCGGGCTGCTGCTCGCCCTGGAGGAGGAGGCCCCGGACCTGTGCGCCCGGATCGACCAGAGCGGACGGCTGTCCCAGGACGACCGGGAGGAGATTCTGGACCTGGCCCGGGATTACCTAAAACAGTTCCAGGACGGCGGAAAACAGGAGGGCTGACATGGCCGGGACCAAGGAGATCAAAACCCACATCGAGAGCGTCCAGGAGACAAAGAAGATCACCAACGCCATGTACCTCATCGCCTCCACCAAGCTGCGCAAAGCCAGACAAGAACTGGACAATACCCGCCCCTATTTCGAGGCGTTGCGCCGGGAGATCAAGCGCATTTTCCGCACGGTGGAAAACGGCGTGGTGGACAGCCCCTACTTTTACCCCAACCAGGGCGAACCGCCCCTGGATAAACCCAGCGCCTGCCTGGTCATCACCGCCGACAAGGGTCTGGCCGGGGCATACAACCAGAACGCCATCAAAGAGGCGCTCAAGCTGCTGGAGCAGCACCCGGACACCAAGCTGTTCGTGGTGGGCGAGTATGGACGGCGGTTTTTCGCCGCCCACAATATCCCCATTGAGCGCAGCTTCCTCTACACCGCCCAGAACCCCACCATGGCAAGAGCCAGGGAGATCAGCGCGCTGCTTCTGGACGGCTTCCGGAAGGATCTATTGGACCGGATCTATGTGGTCTACACCGACATGGGGGGCGGCATAGCCTACGAGGCCAAGTGTACCCGGGTCCTGCCCTTCCACCGGACCCATTTCGCGGACACGGCCCTGACCGAACCGCCGGTGACATCCCAGTTCGAGTTTCTGCCCGACGTGAACTCCGTGCTGGACAGCATGATACCCAGCTATGTGTCCGGCTTTATCTACAGCGCCCTCATCGACAGCTTCTGTTGCGAGCAGCAGGCCCGCATGACCGCCATGGACAGCGCCAACCAGAACGCGGAAAAGCTGCTGGGCGAGCTGTCCCTGGAATTCAACCGGGTCCGGCAGTCGGCCATCACCCAGGAGATCACCGAGGTGTCCGCCGGGGCCAAGGCCCAACGTCAAAAGCACAGGAAAGAAGGTTGACGATGATGGAACGAGCGATCATCACTCAGATATCCGGCCCCGTGGTGGACGTGGAGCTGGTCAACGGTGAGCTGCCCCGCCTGCGGGAGATGCTCACCGTTGAGAAAAACGGCGAGCACCGGGTCATGGAGGTGGCCCAGCACCTGGACAGTAAGACGGTGCGCTGCATTATGCTCTCCCCCAGCGAGGGGCTGGCGAGGGGGCTGGCGGTGGACGTTCCCGGCCACACCATCCAGGTGCCGGTGGGCGAGGCCACCCTGGGGCGTATGTTCAACGTCCTGGGCCAGCCCATCGACGGCGGCGGTCCGGTGCCCGAGGGCACGCCGGTACAGTCCATCTACCGCAAGCCCCCCGCCTTTGACGAGCAGAGCCCGGCGGTGGAGATTCTGGAGACGGGCATCAAGGTCATCGACCTGCTGGAGCCCTACCCCAAGGGGGGGAAGATCGGCCTGTTCGGCGGGGCCGGCGTGGGCAAGACGGTGCTCATCCAGGAGCTGATCCACAACGTGGCCATGGAACACGGCGGCTATTCCATCTTCACCGGCGTGGGCGAGCGCTCCCGGGAGGGCAACGACCTGTGGCGGGAGATGCGGGAGAGCGGCGTGTCCGCCAAGACCGCCCTGGTGTTCGGCCAGATGAACGAGTCCCCCGGCGTGCGCATGCGGGTGGCCCTGTCCGGGCTGACCATGGCGGAGCACTTCCGGGACAAGGAGCACAAAGACGTGCTGCTCTTCATCGACAACATCTTCCGCTTCGTCCAGGCGGGCAGCGAGGTGTCCACCCTGCTGGGGCGGATGCCCTCCGCCGTGGGCTACCAGCCCACCCTGGCCAACGAGATGGGCGAGCTCCAGGAGCGCATCACCTCCACCAAGGCGGGGTCCGTCACGTCGGTGCAGGCGGTATACGTCCCGGCGGACGATCTCACCGACCCGGCCACCGCCACCACTTTCGCCCATCTGGACGCCACCACTGTTTTGAGCCGCAAAATTTCCGAGCAGGGCATTTATCCGGCGGTGGACCCGCTGGAGTCCTCCTCCCGCATTCTGGAAGCGGACATCGTGGGGGCGGAGCACTACCGGGTGGCCCGAAAGGTGCAGGAGATCCTGGAAAAATACCGGGAGCTCCAGGATATTATTGCCATCCTGGGCATGGACGAGCTCAGCGACGACGACCGGAAGGTGGTCGCCCGCGCAAGAAGGCTCCAGCGCTTCCTGGCCCAGCCCACCCATGTGGCGGAAAAATTCACCGGCATCCCCGGCGTATACGTGCCCCTGAAGGACACCCTGGAGAGCTTCGCCGCCATCGTGGACGGCGAGCTGGACCAGTACCCCGAGGCGGCGTTCTACAACGTGGGCGCCTGGCGCGACGTGGTGGAAAAGGCCAGAAAGCTGGAGGGCGGCGCGTGATGGATACCTTTCAGGTTCACATTCTGGCCGCCGACAAGACGCTGTATGAGGGACCATGTATTAGCCTCACCATCCCTGCCAGCGACGGGGAGCGGGGCATTCTGGCCCACCACAGCAGCATTATGGCCGCCGTGGTGCCGGGAACGCTGCGTTATCAGCCCCCCGGACAGCCGGTGCAGCTTTTGGCGGTGTCCCCCGGTATGGTGAAAGTGGAGGCCAATGAGGCGCTGGTGCTGGTGGACGCCGCCGAGCGCCCCGAGGAGATCGACGAAGCCCGGGCCCGCTGGGAGGCCGATCAGGCCCGGGAGGCCATTTTGCAGAAAAAGAGCCGGCAGGAGTATCAGCTCGCCCAGGCGTCCCTGGCCCGGGCGCTGAACCGCCTGCGGGTAAAGGGCCGGGAGCTGTAACCCCGGCAAGGTCAGGCAAAACAGCGGCCCCGTTTTCCAAACGGGGCCGCTGTTGATTTCCTTTATTTGAGGGGCAGTTCGAAGATCACGGGCGCGCCCCCGCAGCTCAACGAGCCTTCATAGACCTCCACCTTGCCCTGGTCCACCAGGTTGGTATACCACCCGTCCGGCGCGTCCACCCGCACCAGGGAACTCTTCCCCCGGAGGCTGAAAACCCCTGCCAGCCGGCGGCCGCCCGCCCGGTGTTCCGCGTATAAAATGTCATGAGGCAGGGCCTTCACCTCGTACCGGCTGTCGGTGAGGATGGGGTTCCTTTTCAGCGCGGCAAGCCCTTGCAGCAGCCCGGTGATATCCCCCTTGCCGGACCAGTCCACATCGTCCTTGTCGAACAGGCCGGGACGGTGGACGCACTCAGCCTCCTGCCCGCCATACAGCAGGGTCATGCCCTTCTGGAAGTAGAGCAGCGCCGTCCAGTTGAGCCGCGCAATCCCGTCCGGAATGACGAACGCCGCCCTGGCCCGGTCGTGATTTTCCAGAAAGCGCAGCTTTACGAAGTTGTCCGGGTAGATGACCTCCTGCCGGTTGATCGCTTCGGCGTACCGCGCCAGGGGGACCTCGCCCTGTAAGTACGCCTGGAACACGGGGAAAATATCGTAGTCATAGCTGGCGTCAAAGGCCTGGAAAATCTCGGCGTCGGACAGCACGCCCAGGCCCTCCGCCCGGCCGTTTTGGACAAAGGAGGGCTCCACCGACTCGGCCAGCCAGAAGCAGCCGGGCCGCACCCGCTCCACCTCTTCCCTGGCCCGCAACCAGAACTCCAGAGGCACCAGCGGGGCCACGTCGCACCGGAAACCGTCCACCATGGACGCCCAGTATTTCAACGTCTCAATCTGGTACTCCCACAGCCCGGGCTGGCCGTAGTCCAGGTCGATCACATCCCACCAGTCGCCTATCCGGTTGCCGAAGCTGCCGTCCGGCTTATGAAAGAACCACTCCGGGTGGTTCCGGGCCAGCCAGGAGTCGGGCGAGGTATGGTTATACACCACGTCGATGATACACTTCATTCCCAGCGCGTGGATGTCGTCCACCAGCCGTTTGAAATCCTCCAGCGTGCCAAACTCCGGGTTCACCGCCCGGTAGTCCCGGATGGCGTAGGGGCTGCCCAGCGTCCCCTTCCGGCACTTCTCCCCCACTGGGTGGATGGGCATCAGCCAGACGATGTCCGTGCCCAAGTCCCTGATGCGCTTCAGGTCCCGGCGGACCCCCTCAAAGGTCCCCTCTTGGCTGTGATTGCGGACAAATACGGAATACATCACCTGATTACGGTAAGCTTTGCCGGTGCTTTTTGCCATATCAATGACCCCTTTCACATGGTAAGCCGTCCGCGCCGCGCCCACGCGGGCGGGACCGCCGCTCACATGATACCATCAAACGGCGGGGCACGCAAGCGGACTTTTTGATCCCCCCATTCTCCGATGATTGGATATGGATTTTTTCACACCGGTGTGGTACAATACCAGCAACCCCCGCACAATGAGCAGGGGAAGGAGCGGATTACATATGGCAGACAAAATGGATGACAACCTGCTGCCCCAGGGGCAGGACGGCTTTGTGGTATATATTGACCCCGCTCTGATCCAGAGCATGGCGGACGTGTCCGCAAAAAAAGAGCAGGGCTTCCGGGAACTGCTGGAGCGGGCCGAAGAGGGCGACGTGGACGCCCAATACCGGGTGGCCATGAGCTATTGCAACGGCACCAACGGCGCCCAGCGGGACGAAGACCTGGCCTTCCAGTGGTTCACCAGGTCCGCAGAGGGAGACTATGTCGCCGCCCAGTACGGCCTCGGCCTGTGCTGGCTGCGGGGAATCGGTACGGAAAAAGACCCGGAGAAGGGTGCGCAGCTCCTGACCCAGGCGGCGGACCAGGGCTATCCCCCCGCCCAGTGTGAGCTGGGACTTTGCTATGAGCTGGGCACCGGGGTGGAGATGGACAAGGAGCGGGCCGCAGAGCTCTACCGGGAGGCCGGGGAGCAGGAGCACGCCCCCGCCCAGTGCAACCTGGGCTTCTTCTACTACCGGGGCATCGGCATGGAACAGGACTACCAGGAGGCGGTGAGCTGGTTCGCCAAAGCGGCGCGGCAGGAGTACCCCAGGGCCCAGGTGCTGCTGGGCGAGTGCTATGAGGCGGGGCTGGGCGTGGACCAGGATGTGGACCGGGCGGTGGAGCTCTACCGCGCCGCCCATCAGCAGGACTACGACGCGGGCACCTGCGCCCTGGGGGTATGCTACAGCCAGGGGACCGGCGTGGAAAAAGACCACCGGCGGGCTGCGGATCTATACCGCCGGTGCGCGGAGCAGGGCTACGTCAAGGGCCAGTTCCTGCTGGCCCAGTGCTATGAGCTGGGCCAGGGGGTGGAGCTGGACCTGCCCCAGGCGGCGGAGCTCTACCGTCGGGCCCACGAGGACGGGTATCCCCCCGCCACCTGCGCCTATGGCCTGTGTTTCGAGCTGGGCCAGGGAGTGGAGCAGGACCTTCCCCAGGCGGCGGAGCTCTACCGGCAGGCCGCCGAGCAGGGCTATGTCCCGGCTCAGTGCAACCTGGGTTTCTGCTATTACCGGGGCATCGGCGTGGAGATGGACGACAAGCGGGCCGTCCACTGGTTCGAGCTGGCGGCGGAGGCGGGCTATCCCCGGGCCCTGGGGCTGCTGGGGGACTGCTACGACTTCGGTTACGGCGTGGAGCAGGACCCGGAGAAAGCGGCCAAGCTGTACCAGGCCGCCAGCGACGGAGGCTATCCCCCGGGCGCCTGCTCTCTGGGGTTGTGCTATGAGCTGGGCCGGGGCGTGGAGATGGACAAGGCCAAAGCCATGGAGCTCTACCGCAAGGCCGCCGATGCCGGGGACGCACGGGCCCAGTGCAACCTGGGCTACTTCTATTACCAGGGCATCCAAGTGGAGGAGGACAACCAACAGGCCGTCCACTGGTTTGACCTTGCCGCCCAGCAGGGCCACGGCCGGGCGCTGTTCCTGTTGGGCCAGTGCTACGAAGGCGGCTATGGCGTGGAGCAGGACTTCACCCGGGCGGCCAAGCTGTACGCCGACGCCGACAGCAAGGGCCACCCCGCCGGCGCCTGTGCCCTGGGACTGTGCTATGAGCTGGGCCGGGGGGTGGAGGCGGACAAGGCCAAAGCCATGGAGCTCTACCGAAAGGCGGCCCAGGCGGGCGAGCCCCGGGCCATGTGCAACCTGGGTTTCTTCTACTATCAGGGCGTCGGCGTGAAGCGGGATAGCAAGCAAGCCGTCCACTGGTTTGAGCTGGCTGCGGAGCAGGATTACCCCCGGGCCTTCCAACTTCTGGGCGAGTGCTACGACAGCGGCTACGGCGTGGAACAGGACGAGGCCAAGGCGGCGGAGCTCTACCGCAAGGCCCACGAGGCAGGCTACCCCGCCGGCACCTGCTCTCTGGGGCTGTGCTACGAGCTGGGCACCGGGGTGGAAAAGGACCCGGCCCACGCCGTGGAGCTGTACCGCCAGGCGGCGGAGGCGGGCTATGTTCAGGCCCAGTGCAATCTGGGTTTCTGCTATTACCGGGGCATCGGCGTCGCGGAGGACGATGGCGAGGCGGCCAAATGGTTTGCCATGGCCGCCCAGGCGGGCCAGGCCCGTGCCCAGCAACTTCTGGGCGAGTGCTATGAAAACGGCTGCGGCGTGGAAAAGGATATCGGCAAGGCGGTGGAGCTGTATGCCAAGGCCCACGAGCAACACTACCCCACCGCCACCTGCGCCTTGGGCACCTGCTATGAGTTCGGCAAGGGCGTGGCGGAGGACAAGGCCCGGGCCGCCCGGCTCTACCTGGAGGCCGCCCAGCGGGGCAGCGCCTGGGCCCAGTGCAATTACGGTTACTGCCGCTACCAGGGCATCGGCGTGGAGCAGGACTACCGGGAGGCGGTGAAGTGGTTCCGCAAGGCGGCGGATCAGGGCAGTACCCGTGGGATGTACCTGCTGGGCCGGTGCTATGAGCGGGGCGACGGCGTAGAACGGGACGTGCCCAAGGCCCGGGAGCTCTACCGAAAGGCGGCGGACGAGGGGTTTCAACCCGCTCAGGAAGCTCTGGACAGGCTGTCCGCCACGGCGGCTCCCACCCCGCCCGGATCAAAAAAATCCCCCGCGCCGGGCAAAAAAAAGCCGGGAGCACCCAAGAAACGCTCCTGGTGGCCCTTCGGCAAAAAGTGAGCGGTTTTTCCAACCCAAATACATAGAGACACAACAAGGGCGGGCCTGGCGGCCCGCCCTTGTTTCATTGCGCGGTGGGATTGACCGCCGGGGGCGCGCCCTCCGGGCCACCCCTCCCCCGCCACACCGGCAGCAGGCCCGCCGCCAACAGGAAGGGGATGGCGTAGGCCATGGGCATGGCGTACCGGTAGCTACCGCTCACCGGGGACAACAGCAACACCGCCACCGTCAGGATGGAGGGAAGCTGGGGCAGGATCAGAGCGTACCGCTTTCGCCGCAGGGCGTCCAGAAACGTGAACAGGATAACCCAGGGATAGCCGCCGATGCTGAACAGCAGCCCTGCCACCGGCAGGTGCTGGATGGCCCGCAGGCCCATTTGGATGGTGGGCTCCAGCCTGGCCAGCAAGGGCGGCGTGGGAATGCACAGCTCCGGATAGGAGGCCACCTCCCGGTTGTCGTAGTGGGTGTAGGACAGGGGCGTCTCATGCTGGAGGTAGAAGCCCGCGTACACGTTGCTGATGAGGGCCTGGACGTAGGCGTCCGGGTGGCGGCGGAGCATTTGCAGCCAGGCCCGGTAGTAGTCGGACATCTGCTCGTCGGTGGCGTCCTGGTTGAAGGTGAACTTCACCCCGTCGGACTGCATGGGGTCGTACAGCACATCGAAGCGGTCGTAGTCCAGGATGGCGCGGATAGCGCTCTCCTCCTCTTCCGTCACGTCCTCCGGGTAGGTGAGCACACACCGGGCGGTCTGCTGGAACAGCAGACCCAGAGTCTCCTGCTTGCCGCCGGGAGCCACGTTCCACATGGGCAGCAGAATCCCCATCCACACCACCTGGAACAGCGCCGCCGGAAGCAGCAGGGACGCCGCCACTCTGGAGCGCACGCCCCTGCACGCCAGACAGGCCAGCCCCGCGGCGAGGATGAAGAAAATCCCCTGGTTCTTGCTGAACATCACCATCCAAGCGTTGAAAAACAGCAGGGCGCAGAACCAGTTTCGCCTCAGGCAATCCCCCTTTGTCCGGGCAATCTCAAACAGCAGCACCGACAGCGTCAGGCAGAACAGGGAGAACAGCGAGTCCTTCAGCATGGTGATGGCGTACAGCGGGTAAAGGGGAAACAGGGCGGTAAAGATCAGCCCGCCCCGGAATATTTTGTGAGACAGGCCGAGCTGCCGCAGATAGAACCAGACGCCCGTCATCACCCCCGCCGTCAGCAGCAGTTGGAGCAGGTTATACAGCGCCACGCCCCAGCGGATGTTCCCCAGGGCCAGGCCGATGCGGGCGAAGAAGCCGAATAGCAGGGTGGTGAAATAGGGGTGGTGGTTGGTGGCGTACACCCCCTCCCCCCGGACGGGGGAATATTTCAGCCAATCCGTGGGGTAGTGCAGCGCCCAGGCGATCTGCATACTGGTGTCCGGGTTGTTCAGGCCGGGGAAAAACAGCGCGTAGTAGGGCAGCCAGCACAGGGCTGTCAGCCCCGCAGCCAGCAGGAAACGCCTCCGGTCAAAAACGGGCCGGTCCAGCTCCTTCCCCGCCGCCCGGTCCACCAGACGGAAGGCGTACAGCGCCAGGCACGCAGCCAGCAGGGCCTGCCCCGCGAAGGCCACCCCCGCCCGGAACAGGGTAAACCGGGTGCCGAATACGGCGTTCCAGTTCTGGTTGTCGGCGTAGGAGCGGCCCAGCACCTGCATGAAAGCGAACAGCCCGCCGAACACGGCGGCAAGGACCCGCTCCCTGCCAGAAGCCTTCAACCGGAACGCGCCGTACAACAGCGCCCCCGCCCCCGCCGCCAGACAGGACGACACGCCCAGCTCCACGGAGAAGGAGCGGACACAGTAGATCAAAAAACGGTGCAGGCCGCTGTACCCGGCCAGGGCCTCGTCCCCGGCGTAGTAGGGCTCGATGCTCATGGAGCAGGTCAGGCTCACGGCGATGAGCATGGAGAGCAGGATCAAAACCACCGCCCGCCAGACGGGGCGGCGCTCCTCTTGTCGGTTCATAGGCCCTTTGTCCACCTCACATATTGGTCGTGGACCTGCTGGAGCTTGAACTCAAAGTCCCGCAAGTCCTTTTGGCGCACGTTGTCCAGCAGCAGCCCGCAGAACAGCGACATCACCGCCGCCAGCATGGCAAAGCCGCTGACGATCAGCGTGGGGAACCGGGGCACCAGCCCCGTGCGCACGTAGGTGACCAGGATGGGGGCGAACAGCACCGCGCTGACGGCGGCCAGGGCCAGCGCCAGGGCCCCGAAAAAGCCCAGGGGGCGGTAGCCGCGAAACAGCCGCACGATGGTGAGCAGCACCTTGGCCCCGTCTGAATAGGTATTCAGCTTGGACTGGCTGCCCTCGGCGCGGTCCCGGTAGTCCACCACCACGTTCTCCACCTGCATCTTTTTGTCCACGGCGTGTATGGTCATCTCGGTCTCGATCTCAAATCCGGCGGACAGCACCGGGAAGGTCTTGACAAACTGGTAGCTGAACGCCCGGTAGCCCGTCATGATATCCTGGATATTGCTGCCGAACAGGCGGTTGATGGACGTGCGCACCAGGGAGTTACCGAAGTTGTGGAAGGGGCGCTTGTTCTCTTGGAAGTAAGTGGAGGACAGCCGGTCCCCCACCACCATGTCCGCCCCCCGCTCCAGCACCAGGCGCACCATCTCCGGGGCGGATTGGGCGGGATAGGTGTCGTCGCCGTCCAGCATGAGGTAGCACTTCGCGTCGATCTCCCGGAACATCCGGCGGATGACGTTCCCCTTCCCCTGGCGGTATTCCCGGCGCACTACCGCCCCGGCGGCCCGGGCCAGCTCCCCCGTGCCGTCGGTGGAGTTGTTGTCGTAGACGTACACCACCGCCCCAGGCAGGGCGGCGGCGATATCCTCCACCACCTTCCGGATGGATTGGCTCTCGTTATAGCAGGGGATCAGAACGGCGACTTGATCCATGGGCAGCCCCTTCTTCCAAATCAAAACCTGATATTCTCGACCGGGCTTGCCGGAGTCATCAGGTTTTTTTCTTTTTTATCTTTGCGCTATACAGAGTCAGGCTGAGGGCAATGATTCCCGCTGTCAGCCCGGACCATACCAAGCTTCCGATATCGCGCGCCAACCAGAGATAGAGGATGGAGAACGGCGGAATGCCGCTCAGGAGCGTCATCAACACCGCAATTGATATGGCGATGACAAGCATGGTGAAAAGCTGTCTAACTGAAAACATCCCAATTCACCCCATATCCCTTTTTTTAAATATTTTATCATAATAATATGTCGATGTAAAGGATCGCCGGCGAAATCACCGGAGTTTTTCCAGCCTTCTTCTTCTTTCACAGGGGACAATCTCGGAAACCTCTTGCAATCCTTCGACATATGCGGTATAATATAGCGATTTGATTTTCAACGTTTTTTAAATTTTCGATATTGGAGGACGATACCAATGGCAATGATTACAGCAGGCGATTTCCGCAACGGCGTGACCTTCGAGATGGAAGGCAAAGTGATGCAGGTCGTGGAGTTCCAGCACGTCAAGCCCGGCAAGGGCGCCGCTTTCGTGCGCACCAAGATGAAGAACGTCATTACCGGCGCCGTCACCGAAACCTCTTTCAACCCCACCGCCAAATTCGAGCAGGCCTTCGTGGACCGCAAGGACATGGTGTACAGCTACAACGATGGCGACCTGTACTACTTCATGGACAATGAAACCTTCGACATGCTGCCCGTGAACAAGGACGTGCTGGGCGACAATTTCAAGTTTGTCATGGAGAATATGACCTGCAAGATCATGTCCTACAAGGGCAGCGTGTTCGGCGTGGAGCCCCCCAACTTCGTGGAGCTTGAGGTCACCGAATCCGACCCCGGCGTCAAGGGCGACACCGCCACCAACGTCACCAAGCCCGCCATCCTGGAGACCGGCGCGGAGATCAAGGTGCCCCTGTTCATCAACCCCGGCGACAAAATCCGCATCGACACCCGCACCGGCGAGTACCTGGAGCGCTGCAAGGGCTGACGGGAAGCGCTGAGCCGCCGTGAGCAGCACGGATGGACCGAAGCGAGGGCGAGCGCAGGGCCGCGCAGCGGCCCGGAGGCCAGCCCGAGTCGGAGGGCGCTGTGTGCCGGTGGCACACGCCCAGCGCCGACCGAGCTGAAAGCGAGACAGCCGTGCGTTGCAAACCGGCGAAGCGTGACAACGATAAGGAGCGTATTTATGACGATTTCCGAGAAAGTGGCCTATATTCAGGGCCTGTTTGACGGTTTGAAGCTGGACACCGAGAAGTCCGGCGAGGCTCGCATCCTCTCCGAGGTACTGGACGTGCTGAAGGAGGTGGGCCAGCAGTTGGACGGCATGGACGCCGCCATGGACCAGTTCGACGAGGAGCTGGATGCTTTGGAGGACGCCGTGTCCGACCTGGAGGAAGCCGTCTTTGACGACGAGGACGAGCAGGATGAGGACCTGGGCGATTTCGATGATGAGGACGAGGATTTCTTCGAGATTCCCTGCCCCACCTGCGGCGAGGACCTGGTGGTGGACGACGAAGCCCTGGCCGCAGGCGTGGTGGACTGCCCCGTGTGCGGCGGCAAGTTTGCCCTGTCCTTCGAGGACGAGGAGGACGGCTCTGACGACGAGGACTGACCTTTCACGACGCAACAGCATAAACCCCTGGCGCTGGAAAAATCCAGCGCCAGGGGTTTTCTACTTTTCACGGACGGCGTCCGGGTCAAGAACCAATCTGCCCTCTCCCTTTCACCATCAGCTTGGAGCCGTATTCGTCTACTCCATCGTCAGCAAAGCCGTTGGACAGCCAAAATCTGTGGGAATCCTCTTTGGAGTAGTTCAGCACATAATACACCGCGCCATCGGCCTTTGTATAGGCCGTCAGCGCCTCAAAGCAGGCATGGCCCGTTCCGCCCCGGTATTCCGGGAATACCCAAAAATCCGAAATCAGGCATTTCCCGTCCTCGCTCTGATAGGTGCAGTACATAGACGCCCCGATTCTGACGCCGTCCCGGACAAAATAGACCATGTGCAGCTTATCCGGATCCCGCAGCATCAGCCTCTCCACATGCCCGCGATATTCGCCGCCGGAGAAATATGCCCGTTCTTCCTCCGTTTCCAGCATCCCGTCGTCCACCAGATACTGAAATTGGATGGTCCAGAATTCGCTCGCCCGCTCTGCCGGGATTTCCTCAATCGTTATCATAATTACGCCTCCCCAAATTTTTAACGCCTTACGCCCCCAACACCTTGGCCGCGTTCTCCTCCGCGAACTGCTTGCTGTACAGGTCGTGGTAATAGCCCCGCTTTTTCAGCAGGGACAGATGGGTGCCCTGCTCCACGACCTTGCCGTCCCGGACCACCAGGATCAGGT
Organism: uncultured Oscillospiraceae bacterium; assembly: GCA_910579155.1. Next base: position 65,480 of record CAJTTS010000007.1, read on the forward strand.
CCGCCTTGCGGATGGTGGACAGGCGGTGGGCGATGAGGAAGGACGTGCGGTCCCGCAGCAGGTGGTCGATGGCGTTCTGGATATACTGCTCGGTCTGGGTGTCGATGGAGGAGGTGGCCTCGTCCAGCACAAAGATGCGCGGGTCGGCCAGCACCGCCCGGGCAAAAGAGATAAGCTGCTTCTCCCCGGTAGACAGGCGGTCGCCCTCCTCCCCCACGTCGCTGTCCCAGCCCTTGTCCAGCTTGGCCACCACCTGGTCCGCAGACACGGCCCTTGCCGCCGCCTCGATCTCCTCGTCGGCGGCGTCCAGCCGCCCGTAGCGGATATTGTCCCGGATGGAGCCGGAGAACAGGTGGGGGCTTTGCAGCACGTAGCCGATGTTGGAGTGGAGCCAGAGCTGGCTGCGCTCCCGGTAATCCCGACCGTCAATGAGAATCTGCCCCTCGGTAGGCTCGAAGAACCGGCAGGCCAGGTTTACCAGGGTGGACTTGCCCGCCCCCGTCTCCCCCACGATGGCCACGGTGGTGCCCGCCGGAATGCGCAGGTTGAAGTGCTCCAGCACGTTGTCGCCGCCGTCGGGATAGCGGAAGGTCACGTCCTTGAACTCGATCTCGCCGTTGAGGGGCTCCCAGTTCTCCCGCTTGGGGGAGAAGGCGTCGCCGTACTTCTCCACCACCTCGGGGGTGTCGGTGATCTGTGGCTCCTCCTCCAGCAGGCCGGTGACCCGCTCAATGGACGCCTGGACGGCGATAAACTCCGCCAGACTGCCCGTCAGCCCCTGGATGGGCTCGAAGATATTCATGGCGTAGGTGATGAAGGTGGACAGGGTGGCCAGCTCCAGCGCCTGGTCCACCGTCAGATACCCGCCCCGCAGCAGCACGATGGCCACCGTCAGGGTGGAGAAAAACAGCGTCAACGGGATATACACCGCGTTGAGCCGGGCCGCCCGGACGCCGGAACGGTTCATCTCGGCCGTGAGCTCCTGGAACCGGTCGATGCTCCGGTCCTCGATGACCAGGGTTTTGGACGTCTTGGCGCCGGTGATGCCCTCGTTGAACGCGCCGGTGATTTTGGAGTTGATCTTGCGCACCTTGCGGTTCCAGTGGAGAATGCGGGGCTGAAACCAGCTCGTCAGCACCACCACAAAGGGCACCACCAGCATAACCACCAGGGCCAGCCGCCAGTTGAGCGTAAACATAATGGCGAAGGAGCTGACCACATAAATCAGCACATCCACCAGATCGTTCAGGCCCCAGGCCAGATTGCCGGCGATGCGGTTGGTGTCGTTGGTCACCCGGGTGAGGAGATAGCCCACCGGAGTGACGTTGTAGAAGGACAGCGACAGTGTCTGCAAGTGTTCAAACAGGTCCTTCCGCAAATCCCGGCCCAGGTACATCTCAATATACATGGTCTGCCGGGTGCTGGTCACCACCATAAGGCTCAGCAGCAGGATAAGCAGCGCATAGCACACCGTAAAGGGAACCAGCCCCTCCAGGGTGCCCGCTCCGATAAAGTGACCGATGGCATAGAGCTGGAACAGCGGCAGCGCCGCGTCCACCAGGTCGGCGCAGGCGGTAAAGCCTATCATCTTAATATAGCGCCCCTTGAATCGGGCCAGAATAGGCATCAGCCGCTTCCAGATGGACCAGTCAAAGGATTTGGTATATTCTTTCTCGTCAAAAGCGGCCATTACGCCTCACTCCCCTCTTCCACCAGCGCGCGGTCGTCGCTGCTCATTTGAATGTCGTAAATCTCCTTATAGATGCCCGGGCGGGCGATCAATTCGGCGTGGGTACCCACGTCCGCCACCCGTCCCCCATCCAGCACCAGGATGCGGTCGGCCTGCATCAGGGTGGTCACCCGGTGGGAGATGAGGACGACGGTGGCCTGAGACATGCGCTCCTTCAGCGCCCCGCGGATTTTCGCGTCCGTCTCCGCGTCCACGGCGGACAGGGAGTCGTCGAACACCATGACCGGAGCTTTTTGCAGCAGCATCCGGGCAATGGCTACCCGCTGCTTCTGCCCGCCGGACAGCGTCACGCCCCGCTCGCCCACAATGGTTTCATAGCCGTTTTGCAGGTCCGCGATGGCCTCGTCCACGCAGGCGGTCTCCGCGCACCGGCGCAGCTCCCCGTCCGTGGCGTCGGGCCGGGTGGCGGCGATGTTCTCCCGGATGGTCTGGGAAAACAGGAAGGGCTCCTGGAGCACCAGGCCGATCTGCCGGCGCAAGTCCTCCCGGCGTATGTCCCGGATGTCCACCCCGCCGATGGTGACGGTCCCCTGGCCCTCCTCCAGGTCATAGAGGCGGTCCAGCAGGTGGACCAAGGTGGATTTGCCCGAGCCCGTCCCCCCCAGGATGGCGAAGGTGCTCCCCCAGGGAATGGTGAAGGACACATCCCGGAGAACCTCCTGGCCCTCGTAACCAAAGGTCACGTGGTCGAACACGATGTCGCCGTTCAGCTTTACGTTTTTCGCCCCGGGCCGGTCGGACTCCTCGGCGGCGTTCAGGATATAGCCCACCCGGTCCATGGACACCCCGGCCTTGCTCATCTCGGACAGCACTCGGCCCAGGGAGCGCACCGGCCAGGCCATGGCGCTGTTATAGATGATAAACGCCTGGAAATCGCCCAGGGTGATGCTGCCGTTCACCGCCGCCACCGTCCCGGCCACGATAACCGCCATGATCTGGAGGCACACCAGCAGCACGCCGGAGGCCCAGTACACGCTGAGTACACGCCCCAGCTCCACCCAGAGCTCGGAGAAACGGTCGTTCTTCCGGGCGAACCGGTCGATCTCAAACCGCTCCCGGCCAAAGGCCCGCACCACCCGCACACCGGTCAGGTTCTCCTGGGCGCAGGTGGTCATCTCCCCCTCCGCCTCGTCGGCCACCAGGAACCGGGCGGAAATCTTGCCGTAAAACACCCCGGAGGCCAGCCCCGTCACCGGGATAAATGCCAGCGGCACCAGGGCCAACCGCCAGTTCATGGACAGCATGATGCCAGTATACAGCACGATGAGGAACACCGTGCGCAGCACCTCCATGAGCTGGTTGCATACGAAGGTGCGAATCACTTCCACGTCGGAGGTACACCGCTGTATGATGTCCCCGGTGGAGTGGGCAGTGTGCCAGTCAAAGCCCAGGCGCTGGATGTGGCCGTACAGGTTGTCCCGGAGCCGCTTGACGAACCCCTCGGAGGCCTTGGCGCTGTTGATTCGCATCCCATAGATGCACACGCCCCGCACCGCGGCCAGCACAACCACCGCCCCCGCCGCCGCCCACAGCGCGGCCCTGGGGTCCGCCCGGAGCTTGTCCAGGGGCAGCACCGCCGCCAGGATGCCGGGCAGGTCTGGCTCACGGCTCCCCAGCACCGAGTCCACAGTGACGCTGATGACCTGGGGGATGACGGCGTTACAGACGGTATTCAGCCAGGCCAGCGCAATCGCCCCGGCGAAGAAGCCCCATATCCCACGCAGATGGCGGAGGACCAGGCCGACTTTTTCCCGCCGGGACAGCTTGGTCTTTGGTTCCATACACATTCTCCTCTCTCAATCAGGTCTGACAGACGCAAAAAGGCGCCCCTCTGGACAGAGGGACGCCACGCGCAAATATGGTAACGTTGGGGAGAACGGGCAAGCCTATTCCACCCCAAAGGCGCGCGAAAGTCCCAAGAGTCCCATGCTCTTGCCATTCTCAAACTTAATTGCAAACAATACGGTGTTTAGCATGTCGCGCGCCTCCTTTCATCGTAATCTTAAGTCTCGCCCAGTATATTCCCTTTCTGCGGGTTTGTCAACCCCCATTGGGGGAAAAGTTTTGACACTTTTTCGCTTCAAAGCAGGAAATGGCGGGAAGGGCCTCCCCTCCCCGCCGTTGTTCCGGGCAGCTCAGCCGCCCAGCCTTTCGCCCACAACGGCCATCTGCTCCGGGGTGGGCTCCCAGTCGAAGTCGATCTCCACGATGCAGCCCGGGTAGCACAGCAGGTACTTGTTTTGCGCCCCCGTGTTCTGGTAAAAGTGCCTGTACGCCTCTGCCGCACCCCAGGGGGCGGGATCGACGGGCTCGTAATACCCCTTCCATCCCTCCGGGACCCCGTCGTTCTCCTTGCCCAGCAGGTCATCCCTGCACAGGGCGTAGAGGAAGGACGCCTTTACCGTGATGACGCTGTAGGCAATCCCCGGCATAGCCACCATATCCGGCAAATGCCTGGGATACTGGTGCGCCTGATAGCGGACCAAGAACGGGGACCGCGAAACCTCTTGCACCTGGACATACTCGCCGCCCGCCTCCGTCAGATTCGCCACCGTCAGGGGCAAATTGTCGTTGCGGGACGAATCCCATCCCCCGGCGCCGGTGCGCAGGAGGGCAACTGTCCCCAGCACCACCACCAGCAGAGGCAGGACGATGCAGAGCGTAAAGGTAACCACCCGGTTGGTTCCCGCCGGCACTTTTTTCCGCTTGAGCCATTCCCTGACGCCACAGACCACAAAGATCGACACAAATGTGCAGATCACCGACAGCACGGCATTGGCGGCAAGGGCGCCGCCCATATAGGACAGGCCCCAGGCAAATCCGGCCACTACCACAAACAGCAGCGCCTTTTGAACGCCGGGGTAGCTTTTGGTGTCCAGAAATTCCCCCTGCTCCGCCGCCTTCCGCGCCCTGCTCCGCCAGAGATAGTAGGCGGCAATATCTCCCACAGTCAGCAGGATCAGGATGGGCCAGCACAACATGCTGAACAGGGAAAGGGCGTTGGACAGCACCAAGATGGGGTTGTTTTTCAACTGGTAGGCAAACATACCGCCGTTCATCAGCGCCACCCCCAGCAGCAGGAACTGGGAAAACAGATACCCCTTTTTCGCCGACTGGTGGATGGCGTCCATCTCTAACATCGGGTCGGTCTCGATGGGGACGGGGTTTTCCTGTTCGTTGTAGAACACCTGCATCTGGGCGGAGGCCGCCGCCAGCGTCCAGCCGGTGTGCTCACAGAAGTCGTAAAAGGTCCGCTGCCCCTCCGGGGGCTCCGGGTCGAACTGGGACGCCTGGGGAAAGTAGCACACGGAGAAGGTCAGCGCTTTCGGCTCAATCCGGCGGTAGGTCCACAAGAACGGGCCGACCTTTTCCAACAGCCAGCCCTGCTCCGCCATATGCTTCAAGTGGGTTTCAATGCCGGTGTGGTCGTAAAATGTGAAGGTCTCAAATCTTCGTTTTTTGTCTTTCATCGGTGTCACTCCTCTCCCATCCAGCGGCGGTAGTCCTCCGCCTGGGCCCGGATGCGCCCATATTCCCGGTCCAGCATCTCTTTTCCCCGGTCCGTCAGAACATAGCTGCGCTTGCGCCCCTCCACCCTGGTCACCCGGATCATGCCCTCCTGGCAGAACTGCTCCAGCAGGTTGTACAGCGTGCCCGAGCCCACGTTCACCCTCCCCTGGGTCATGGCGGGCACCCGGTCCAGAATGTCCATCCCGCAGCACTCCTCCCGCAGGCACAGCAGGACGTAAAACATCTGCTCCGTCAGCGTCTGGAATTTTGCTCTCGGCATGCCTCACACCCCCTTTCTCGAATATCGAGATTACCCGGCAAAAAATGAATCTCGAATATCGAGTTCTGTACTCCCATTATAATCTCGAATATCGAGTTTGTCAAGCCCCGGCGTAAAAAAAGCGCCGCCAGGGAAATTTCCCTGGCGGCGCTGGTCTATCTCTCACCGTGCGGCCGTCTGCCGGCCGCTCTCCAACTCCAGCAGCCACCGCTTGACCTCCAAGCCGCAGGCAAAGCCGGTGAGGGCCCCGTTTTTTCCCACCACCCGATGACAGGGGGTGAAAATCAGCAGCGGATTGTCGTGGTTCGCCATCCCCACCGCCCTTGCAGCCCTGGGGCGGCCCACTGCGACGGCGATTTCTCCATAGGTCCGGGTCCGGCCATAGGGGATGGCCCGCAGGGCCTCCCACACCGCCTGTTGGAAATCCGTCCCGTGGGGGGACAGTGGCACCGTAAACGCCGTCCGCTTCCCCGCAAAATATTCGTCCAGCTCCGCCGCCGCTTGACGGGTCAGCGGGGTCTCCCCTTCCGGGATACCGGACTCCGCCCCCTCCTCCCGGAGGAACACCCGGCTCAGGCCCTGCCCGTCGTCCATCAGGCCCAAAGCGCCGATGGGGTACTCCCGGTACAGCGCCGGTCCCAATTCCATAAAATCTCCTCCGTCTATTCCACCGTCACCGATTTGGCCAGGTTCCGGGGCTTGTCGATGTCGCATCCCCGCATGAGGGCAATATAGTATGCCAGCAATTGCAGCGGCGCCACCCCCAGGGAGGGCAACAGCAGCTCGTCGGTGTCCGGGATGGCGAAGAGGCCGTTGGCCACCTTGGCCATCTCGGACACGTGCCCCTGGGTGGTGAGGGCCAGCACGTCCGCCCCCCGGCTCTTCACCTCCACCACGTTGCTCATGGCCTTCTCGAACAGCTTGGCATAGGTGGCCACCGCCACCACCAAGGTGCCGTCCTCGATGAGGGAAATGGTGCCGTGCTTCAGCTCGCCGGAGGCGTAAGCCTCCGAGTGGATGTACGAAATCTCCTTCAGCTTCAGCGACCCCTCCAGCCCCAGGGCGTAATCCACATTGCGGCCGATGTAGAAAATGGATTCGTGGTTGAAATACTGGGAGGCGTAATACTGGATGGCCTCCCGCTGCTCCAGCACCTGCTCCAGCTTGGATGGCAGCACCAGCAGCTCCTGCACCGCCGCGTGGTAGCGCTCCTCGCTCACCGTGCCCAGCCGACGGGCCAGGTACAGCCCCAGCAGGTCCAGCACCGCCAACTGAGTGGAGTACGCCTTCGTGGTGGCCACGGCGATCTCCGGCCCCGCCCAGGTATACAGCACCTCGTCCGACTCCCGGGCGATGGAGGAGCCCACCACGTTGACGATGGAGAGAATCTTGCCCCCCAGCTTCTTGGCCTCCCGCAGGGCGGCCATGGTGTCCAGCGTCTCGCCGGACTGGCTGATCACCACCACCAAAGTGCGCCCGTTGACAATGGGCTCCATATACCGGAACTCGGAGGCCAGCGTCACCTCTACCGGCAGCCGCAGCAGGCGCTCCAGGTTGTACTTGCCCACCATGCCCACATGGTAGGACGACCCGCAGGCCACCACATACAGCCGTTCGATGTTTTGGATGAACGCATCACTCAGGGAGAAGTCGGTCAGTACCACCTCACCGTCCTTGAGGCGGGGAAAGATGGCGCGGCGCAGGGCCTCGGGCTGCTCCATGATCTCCTTGAACATGAAGTGCTCATAGCCGCCCTTCTCCGCCGCGTCGATCTCCCAATCCACGTGGGAGACCTCCTTCTCCACCGGCTGGAGCAGGTGGTTGTAGCACGCGACCCCCTCCCGGGTGAGCACCGCCAGCTCCCCGTCCTCCATGTAGATGACTTCCCGGGTGTGCTTGATGATGGCTGTGACATCGGAGGCCAGGAAGTTGAAGCCCTCCCCCAGCCCCAAAATCAGCGGGCTGTCCTTGCGCACAGCAATCAGCTTCTCCGGCTCGTCGGCGCAGATAATGCCCAGGGCATAGGCCCCCTCGATGCGGTGGAGCACCCGGCCCACAGCCTTGAGGATGTCCCCCTCGTAAAAATATTCGATGAGCTGGGCCACCACCTCGGTGTCTGTCTCAGAGGCGAAGGGCACGCCCTGGTCGATCAAAAACTGTTTGAGCTGGGCGTAATTCTCGATGATGCCGTTGTGTACCACCGCGATGCGCCCGCTGCGGCTGACCTGGGGGTGGGAATTCACGTCCGATGGCGCGCCGTGAGTGGCCCACCGGGTGTGGCCCACGCCCATGGTGCCGTGGATAGCCGCGCCGCCCTGGATCATGTCCGACAGCACCCGCAGACGGCCCTTGGCCTTGGCCACCTCCAGCTTTTCGCCGTCAAATACGGCCACGCCCGCCGAATCGTACCCCCGGTACTCCAACCGGCTCAGGCCGTCCAGCAGGATGGGCGCGGCCTCTTCGCCCCCTACAAATCCTACGATACCACACATTTTGAATCAATCCTTCCCTTACTGGGGATTCAACTCCAGATATTGCCGGTCGATGTGGCTGTCCACTTGCCGGGAGAACTCCAGCGCGTCGTTGTAGCCCATCTTTTTGTTTCGGTTGTTCATGGCGGCTACCTCAATGATGACGGCCAGATTCCGACCCGGCTTCACCGGAATGAGCAGGGTCGGAATACGCACGTCCAGCAGGGTGGTGAAGTGCTCGTCCGCGCCCAGGCGGTCGTATAGCTTGCCGTCCTGCCAGGTCTCCAGCTCGATCATCATGTCGATGGCGCTGTCAAATTTGACGGCAGACATACCGAACAGCCGCTGCACGTCCACCACGCCGATGCCCCGCAGCTCAATATAATGCCGGATCAGCTCCGGCGCGGTGCCCACCAGACCGCCTTTGGGGTCCCGCCGGATCTCCACCGCGTCGTCGGCGATGAGGCGGTGGCCGCGCTTGACCAGCTCGATGGCGGTCTCGCTTTTGCCCACGCCGGACTCCCCGGCCAGCAGCACACCCTCGCCGTACACCTCCATCAACACGCCGTGGCGGGTGATGGTGGGGGACAGCGCCGTGCGCAGGTAGGCGATCATGGTGCTCATGATGTTGGCCGTGTTCTCCTGGGTGCTCAAGATCACCTGGTCGTGCTTTTTCGCCATCTCCATACACTCCGGATAGGGCTTTAACCCCCGGGCGAAGATGACCGCCGGGGTGTGATAGGAGAACAGCGTGTCGAATACCGCCGCCCGTTTCTCCGGGGAGATACCCTCCAAATAGGAGATTTCCACCAGACCCAGAAGCTGCATCCGCTCCTTGTCGAAGTAGTCAAAAAATCCGGTGAGCTGGAGGCCGGGCCGGTTCACATCCTCAATGGTGATCAGCCGCTCCCGGTAGCCCTCCGGGCCGTACAGTACGTCCAGATGAAAATTGTCGATGATGACGCCCAGCTTGATGCCCGTCTTGCTCGCCACTGCGGTCACACTCCCTTTCACAATATATTCGACTTCTATTCTACCACATACCCACCCCGAAAAAAATAGCAGATTCATCAAATTCATACTTGATTTTTCCGCCCCTGTATGGTAGCATAATGTAGTTATCGTTTGAACGAATTCCAACCAGCAAGGAGGTTAGTCAATATGGCCAAATGCGAGTTTTGCGGCAAAGGCGTGAACTTCGGCATCCAAGTATCCCACTCCCACCGCCGTTCCAACCGCCCCTGGAAGCCCAACGTCAAGCGCGTCAAGGCTGTGGTGGACGGCGCGCCCAAGCACGTCTATGTGTGCACCCGCTGCCTCCGCTCCGGCAAAGTCACCCGCGCTGTGTAATTCCATATGGAAGCAGACCGGACCCCGCGCGATGCGCGGGGTCCGGTTTTTGCCGTCCGGTGCTGTCACGCTTCTATATCCAGCTCTCTTCCTGTTCCAGCTCATCCCGGCGCTCCCGAGCCATGAGGCCCTCCAGCACCTGCCGGGGGTTTTGTCCCTCATACAGCACCCCATAGGCCCCGGTGATGATGGGCATTTCCACCCCGGCCCGGTCGGCCAACGCCTTAGCGCTGGCCGCAGCGTAATAGCCCTCCACCACCGCGCCGCCCAGCTCGTCCATGGCCTCCCGCGCCGTCCGACCCTTCCCGATAAGAATACCTGCCCGCCGGTTGCGGGAATGCATGGAGGTGCAGGTCACAATCAAATCGCCCACTCCAGCAAGCCCGGCAAAGGTTTCCTTCCGGGCCCCCATGGCCACTCCCAGCCGGGCAATCTCCGTCAGCCCCCGGGTCATCAGCATGGCCTTTGTGTTATCCCCGAAGTCCATGCCGTCACAGCAGCCCGCGCACAGGGCAATCACATTTTTCAGCGCCGCGCCGATCTCCACCCCTATAATATCCGGCGAGGTGTAGATCCGCAGCCGGCGGCTCATAAGCAGGTCCTGAACCAGCAGGGCGGCGCTCCGGTCCTCACAGGCCACCACCACCGCCGTGGGCACGCCCCGGCCCACCTCCTCGGCGTGGGAGGGCCCAGACAGCACCACCACCGGGCACAGCCCGCCGGTCTCCTCCACCACAACCTGGTGGAGCAGCAGGGAGCTGTCCTTTTCAATCCCTTTGGACACCAGGATGACGGGAACGCCGGGGTCCAGCGTTTCCTTCAACCGGCGGGCCGTGGCGCGCACCGCAAAGGACGGGGTGGCCAGCACTACCGCGCCGCACCCCTTCACACAGCTCAAGTCCGTGGTAAGCTCCAGCGCCTCCGGAAGGGGGACTCCGGGGAGCATGGGATTCTCCCGCTTCTCCCGCAGCGCCGCGCTCTCCTGCTCCGTATAGCTCCACAGCGCCGTCTCATGTCCATTTTCCAGCAGCGCCAGGGCCAGTGCGGTCCCCCAGGCGCCGCTGCCGATCACAGCCGTTCTCATGTCAGGTCCTCCTCTTTCTTCCCGGCGGAGGGGTCCTCAGCCGTTTCCGGGGCGCTTTCCGCCCGGACGGCTTCCTCTTCTGCCTTCTTAGCAGCGAGCTTCTCACGCACCTTTGCAGCCTTCTTCGCTGATTTTTTCGCTGACTTTTTCCCAGGCTTTTCCGCCGCTGTTTTCTCCGGCTTCTGCTCCGCTTTTTCCTCCGCCTCGTTCGGGGCCTCATCCGTCCCCGGCTTTTTGTGGAGGGTAAACTTGGACTCGGTGCCCGTAACAATGCGCACCATATTCCCCCGGTGCCTCCACAGCAGCAGCCCGCCCATGACGACGGCCAGCAGGAGGATCAGCGGGTCCCGGTACACCAGCCAGGACATCACAATGAAGGACGCCCCGCCCCAGCAGGAGCCCAAGGACACATACCGGGTGGACGCCGCCAGCACGATGAAGCCCACCAAGGCCACCAAAGGGATTAACCAGCTCGGGAGCACACCGCCCCCGCCGATGCCGATCATCACCGTCAGCGCGCCGCCGGACAGCACCCCCTTGCCCCCCCGGAACTGGAAGGTGCAGGGGAACATGTGGCCGATGATACAGAACGCGCCCGCCCAGTATTCGGACAAAACCACCAACGCCGGAGAGATGCGTCCGGCAATAAACGTGGCAAACAACACCGCCACCACCGCCTTCAGCACGTCGCTGAGGATCACCACCGCCGTCAGCGGCCCGCCAAAGGTCCGGTAGAAGTTGGTCAGGCCCGCGTTGCCGCTGCCGTGCTCCCGGATATCGTCCCGCAGGATGTAGCGGGACACCACCACCGCTCCGTTGAAGCACCCCAGGAAATAGGATACAACGGCCACGCCTACGGCCGCGATTGCCAGCCAGCCGGGACTTACGCCGGCGGCTTCCAGCATACGAGACTGCATGGTCAATCCTCCTTGTCGCCCTTTTGGCGGATGGTGATGCGCACCGGAGTACCCGTCAGTCCGAAGGTGGCCCGGATCTGGTTCTCCAGGTAGCGCTGGTAGGAAAAGTGAAACAGCTTGGCATCGTTGCAGAAAATGACGAAGTGGGGCGGCTTCACCCCAATCTGGGTCATATAATAGATTTTCAACCGCTTCCCCTTGTCCGTGGGGGGCTGTACCCGGGCCTGGGCGTCGTTAAGCACCTGGTTGAGCACGCCGGTGGGGATGCGCATGGCGGCCTGGTTGACCACGTTGTCGATCAGCCCGAACAGCTTATCCACCCGCTGGCCCGTCAGGGCGGAGATGAACAGCACCGGGGCATAGGTCATATAGCTCAAGTCCCGGCGGACGTCCTCCTCCATGCGCTGCATGGTCTTGCCGTCCTTCTCGATAGCGTCCCACTTGTTCACCACGATGATACAGGCCTTGCCCGCCTCGTGGGCCAGCCCGGCTACCTTGGTGTCCTGCTCGGTGACCCCCTCCTGGGCGTCGATCATGATGACGCACACGTCGCTGCGCTCGATGGCCATGGTGGCCCGGAGGACGGAGAACTTCTCCACCCGGTCGTCCACCTTGGACTTTTTGCGCATCCCGGCGGTGTCGATGATGAGGTACTTCTGCCCATCCTTTTCCAGATAGCTGTCCACCGCGTCCCGGGTGGTGCCCGCCACGTCGGAGACGATGACCCGCTCCTGGCCCAAAATGCGGTTCACCAGGGAGGACTTGCCCACGTTAGGCTTGCCGATGATGGCCACCTTGACCACGTCGTCCGCCTCTTCCTCCTCGTCCGACCGGGGGAAAAACTCAAAGCAGGCGTCCAGCAAATCGCCGGTGCCGTGGCCGTGGACGGCGGAGACGGGGTATGGATCGCCCAGCCCCAGGTTATAGAATTCGTACATCTCCGGGTCGTTGTGGCCGGTGGAGTCCATCTTGTTCACCGCCAGCACCACCGGCTTCCGGGAGCGCTGGAGCATCCCGGCCACCTCCTGATCGGCGGCGGTCATACCGGTGCGGATATCGCACACAAAGACGATTACCGTGGCGGCGTTGATGGCGATCTCCGCCTGCTCCCGCATAAAGGACAGAATCTGGTCGTCGGTCCCCGGCTCGATGCCGCCGGTGTCCACCAGGTCGAAGGTCCGGCCCCGCCACTCCGCCTGGGCGTACAGCCGGTCCCGGGTGACGCCCGGGGTATCCTCCACAATGGACAGGCGCTTGCCCGTCAATTTATTGAACAGCATGGACTTGCCCACGTTGGGGCGGCCTACAATAGCCACCAGGGGTTTTGCCACGGTAATTCCTCCTATCGTCAAGCTGCCCAGGCCTCCGGGCAATATTTCAGCCAATTATACAGTATATGTAGTATACCAAAGTCCCGGCAAAAAAGATAGGGGAAAAAGGGAAATTTTTCGGGGAGAAAGCAACAAAAAAGCCGCCGTATCACGGCAGCTTTTTTTGTTTCTCACTGATCGGCGGGGGCGACCTCACGGCCATTGTAGGTCATGCAGTTTTTGCAGACGCGGTGGGGCAGGGTGACGGTACCACACTTGGGGCAAGTGTTGATACCGGGAGTCTCCAGCTTCCACACGGAACTGCGGCGCTTGTTGCGGCGCTGCTTGGATACTTTACTCTTAGGGACGGCCATTCTTGACACCTCCTTATTGGTCAATGTCCGGGGACATACATCCTACTGGTCTGTTTCCTTCCGCTCCAGCAACTGGGCCAGCACGGCCAGCCTGGGGTCGATCTCCTTCTTACAGCGGCAGCTCTCCACATTCAGGTTCACGCCGCAGCCGGGACAAAGGCCCTTGCAATTCTGGTCACAGAGGTTTTTTGTGTCCATCTCAAGGAGGAATACCTCCCGCATCAGCTCGTCCAGCTCCAGCTCGCCGTCCGGGTTCAACAGCACGATGTCGTCGCTCTCCCCGTTGGCCAGCTCAAAGGCCAGCAGGGTCTCGTACTCCACCGCTTTCGCCCGCTGAAAGGGCTTGGCGCACCGGTCGCAAGCCAGCGACAGGACTGTGTCCAACCGGGCATTCAGCTCCAGGGCTCCGGCCCGGTTGCGCACCTGTCCCTCCACATGGACGGGCTGGGCAAAGGGCCGCGCCCCGTACCACTCCACATCGGACAAATCCACGTGAAGTCCAAAGGGCAGGACCGCGCCGGGCTGTTGGGCTAAGGGCTTCAAATCCAGTTTCATGGCACACCTCGCATAATGGCACGACTGGTATTATACTAGACCTGCCCGGAAATGTCAAATATTTTCCGCAATATTTTGTGTTTTTTTGAAAAGAAGCGCGTAGCCGTCGTGAGCAGCGCGGATGGAACGGAGCGAGGACGAGCGCAGAACCGCGCAGCGGTTCGGAGACCAGTCCGAGTCGGAGTGAAGCCGCGCGTCGCGAACAGGCGCAGCGTGACAATGCGGTTTGCTTGGATTCAGCCCTTCAAAAATGCCTCCAAGCGGTCCATCCCCTTTTTGATGTTGTCCATGCTGGTGGCATAGGACCAGCGGACAAAGTTGGGCGCTCCGAAACCGGCGCCGGGCACCGCAGCCACCAAGCCGTGCTTCAGCAGGGCCGCCGCGAAATCGTTGCTGCTGCTGATAGGCTCGCCGTGAATGACGCGGCCCAACTGCTTCTCCACGTTCATCATGATGTAGAACGCGCCCTCGGGCTTGATACAGCTCACGCCGTCCATGGCGTTTACCCGCTCTACGATATAGTTCCGGCGCTCCTCAAAGGCCCGGCGCATCTCCTCCACGCAGTCTTGGGGACCGCTCAGCGCGGCCACGGCGGCGGCCTGGGACACCGAGCTGGGCGAACCGGTGGAGTGGCTGAGATAGTTGGCTATCACCTTGGCGATCCGCTCGCTGGACAGCAGGTAGCCGATCCGCCAGCCGGTCATGGCGTAGGACTTGGACACACCGTTGATGAGGATGGTGCGCTCCTTCATATCCTCCCCCAGGGAGGCGGCGGACACAAACTTCACCCCGCCGTACAGCAGGCCGTAATAGATCTCGTCGGAGATGACATAGATGTCCCTCTCCACACAAACCTTTGCGATAGCCTCCAGCTCCTCCTTGGAATACACCATGCCGGTGGGGTTGCCGGGGTTGTTGAGCACCAGGGCCTTGGTCCTGGGCGTGACGGCGGCGGCAAGCTGCTCCGCCGTCATCTTGAACCGGTTGGACTCCTCCGCCGTGACCACTACGGGTACGCCGCCCGCCATTTTGACCATCTCCAGATAGCTGACCCAGAAAGGGGCGGGCAGGATCACCTCATCGCCGGGGTTCACCACCGCCCGCAGGGCAATGTAGACGCAGTGCTTCGCGCCGCTGGTGACCGCCACCTGGGAGGGCTTGTAGTCCAGCCCGCAGTCCTCGCGCATCCGCTTGCACACGGCCTCCTTCAGCGATACCGTGCCGGACGCGGGAGTGTAGCGGGTTACGTTTTCGGCGATGGCCTGAGCCGCCGCCGCCTTGATATGGTCGGGAGTATTGAAATCCGGCTCGCCGGCGCCGAAGCCGATGACGTCGATGCCGTCCGCTTTCATCTGCTTGGCCAGCGCGTCGATGGCCATGGTGCTGGACACCTGCACTGCGGACGCGATTTGAGCAAGTTCTTTCAAGATAATCCCTCCAACCGTGATTTCCTGCACATTATATTCTTCATCTTGCAGATTTGCAAGCTTTTTCCGGACCTGTCCCAAAGTTTTTGCAATTCCAACAAAATCACATTGCATTTCTATTGAAAATCACCCCCGTCTGCCGAAGCGGACGGGGGCAAAAGATTCAACGGCGGGTGTTCTTGCGGTAGAGATAGTAAAGGCCCTTCACCAACAGGTCGTGGTCGTACCTGATCTCCCGCCTGCACAGCCGGTAAAGGGCCGGGGCACGACCGCCCGTAGCCACCACCGTGGCCGCAGGGACCCCCGCCGCCGCTTCCAGAGACTCGATCACCCGGTCGAAAGCGCCGCTGTAGCCGTACAGCACCCCCGCCCGCATGGAGTCCACCGTATTCCGGCCCAGCGGGGTATCCACCTGGGCCATGGAAATCTGCGGGAGCTGGGCCCCGTTTCGGGACAAGGCCTCCAAAGCGATGTCAATGCCGGGCATGATGGCGCAGCCCTCAAAGGCCCGCTCGCTCAGATAGGAAAAGGTGACGGCAGTGCGGGAGTTGATGATAACGGCAGGGGTGGAATAGAGGGCGCAGGCCGCTACGGCGGAGGCCACGATGTCGCTGCCAAGCTGGTTATGGATCTCCGCTTTGATATTCAGCCCGGTTTTCAGCCCCGGCCCCACCACCAACGGAGGCTTCGCGGTGAGCCGCCGCAGGGTGCGGGCATAGGCGCCTGTGATGGGAGGGACCACGCTGGACAAAATGGAACCCGTCACCCCGCCCAGCTCCGCCCCATAGAGCCGGAATACCCCCATCAGGTCGATGGCGCAGCGGTCGTCGGTCATCTTGGAGTCCGTCCCCAGCTCCGACTGGAAGGACAGCGTCCCCTCCTCCGTGAACAGGGCGATGGTAGTACGGATGTTTCCGATGTCGATGGCTAAAATCATGTTCTCTCTCCCCTTCTCTCTATCCATTCAGTATGTCCATGACCTGCCGGTATTTGTTTTGATAAAGCTCCCTGCTCCGGGGCGATAGCTTTTGAAAGCTCCGCTCCAGCTTTTCCTTCACGAATTTCTTCCCTTCCTCCAGCTCCATGCCCCGCTCCCGGTAGGCCAGATACAGCAGGCTGGGCAGGCTGTCAAAATGAGAGACCGCGTCCGCGTCCGCCACGCACAGCTCCTCCACACTCTCCCGGTCCAGGGACACGCTGCCCCGGTGGCTGCGGATGCAGTTTTGCACCATCGCAATCTTTTCCGGCTCATAATCCCATTGTGACAGGATGCCCTGGGCCATCTCCACCCCATGGATGTGGTGGTCGGGATACAGGCTGTAATCGGTAACAGACGCAATATCGTGGAGCCATGCCGCAATCATCACAACCTCTTTGTCCGCCCCGTACCGCTCCGCCAAAAAAGCCCCGTTTTTGACCACTGCCTCAATATGATCGTACACGCCCATCCCAAATTGATTGGAGGGCTGCTCACAGCGGCGCCGGAGCTCCCCCC
>CAJTTS010000008.1 GCA_910579155.1 uncultured Oscillospiraceae bacterium
AAGAACTGGATGTTGAGCTTCAGCATAGTCGTTTCCGTCCTTTCTGTTAAAGGTTCATTGTCACGCTGGCTTTGGGCGCGCTCCATCCAGCGGCTTCCCTCCGGCTTTGCAAATCGCCCCGCACCGCCTTTGGCGGCTTCGGCCAATTCGCTCCGCTCCGGTCCATCCGCCGGGGTGCGCCTAAGCTCACGCTTCGTCATCATCATCCAGCAGGACGATGAGATTTTCGGGATATTCCTCCGCCATCGCCTGGAGATAGACCAGCATGCCGGTCATGACCGTCTGGCACAGATCGTCGCTGGGGTCGTTCAAGGCGGCGGGGAGCTTGAGGGAGATGCGGGCGTCCTTCTCCCTGGCCTTCACCTGGGCGCCCACGCCCATCACCTCATTGATGGTGCACTCGGTGAGCCCCACGGCGGCGGAGACGGCGGCGCAGACGATATCCGAGCCCTCCTCGGCGTACCCGCTGTGGCCCTCCACCACGAAGCCGTCCAGGCGGCTGTGGGCGCTGTGGAAGGTAACGGTGGTCATCGCCGAATCCCTCAGGCGTTGACCTTGGTGATCTCCACCTTGGTGTAGGGCTGACGATGGCCCTGGCGGCGGCGATAGTTCTTCTTGGGCTTGTACTTGAACACCAGCACCTTCTTGCCCTTACCGTTCTTCACCACGTTGGCGGTAACGGAGGCGCCGTCCACGGTGGGGGCGCCGAACTTGGCGCTGTCGCCGTTCAAAACGGCCAGCACCTTGTCGAAGGTAACGGTTTCGCCGGCTTCCACATTCAGCTTTTCGATGTAGAGGGTATCGCCCTCGGCCACCTTATACTGCTTGCCGCCGGTCTCGATGATTGCGTGCATAGCTGCACCTGCCTTTCCTTTATTACGGGCTCGCTGTCGGGGGCGGGGAGTTGTTCCCACTTGTTGTCACGCTGCGAAGCGGCCAGGACGCTCGGTCGCTTTCCCTTCGTCTCGCTTCACAAACAGAACCGCTCCGCGTTTCTTTGGTTTGCAAAGCTCGCTCCGGTCCAAGCTCCCTCGCTGCCCGCTTCTCCGCGCTTCTTCGTTGTCACGCCGCGAAGCGGCCAGGACGCTCGGTCGCTTTCCCTTCCTCTCGCTTTACAAACAGAACCGCTCCGCGTTTCTTGGTTTGCAAAGCTCGCTCCGGTCCAAGCTCCCTCGCTGCCCGCTTCTCCGCGCTTCTTCTTACCCATTCAAAGCGGCGTCAGTAGTATATCAGCCCGCTTTGCGAATGTCAAGCGTCCTTTGGAAAATTTAATAATTTACCTGTCATTGACAAATAAAAATCGGAATAGTAAAATATTTACCGGTTGTTTGGCCGGATGGAACTGTGCCGGATTGCCGGAACTATTTTTTGTAAGAGAGGATTGGAACATGATGACAAAGAACCTGAGAAAAATTGCGGCCTTTTTGACGTCCCTTGGCCTGCTGTGCGCTATCCTGATGACTTGTTCAGGATGCGGCGGGAACAAGGACAAGGAAGCGTTGCTGGGCGACTGGGTGGCCACCGTCGATATGACCGAAATGATGAACGACGAGCTGAAAGCCGGCCTGGGCGATGATGAGCTGATGAGCTACTTTGATCTTGGCACTTTCTCCATCAAGGTCAACCTGTCCTTCAAGGATGACGGCACCTATACATTTTCCGCCGATGAGGCGGCCCTGGAGCAGAGCCTTGACAACGTAATCGAGGTTTTCCGGAACGGCATCATTGCGTATTTTGAAGACACCATTGCCGCCCAGGGTGCTGACATAACCGTGGATGAACTCCTTGAGTCCTCCGGCTACACTCTGGATGGCTTCCTGGAAGAGGCTTTCGACAAAGAGGACATGATGTCCTCCATGGACGAGATGGAGAGTAGCGGCACCTTCCAGGCCAAGAGCGGCGTCCTGTCCCTGACCGACGACGAGGGCACCGGCCTGGAGGCCTACACGCTGGAGAACGACACCCTGACGCTCACCGGCGAGGGTGTGGAGGACGGCAGCCTGATGGGTCTGTACCCCCTGGTGTTCACCAGAAAGTAATTACCGTTTGCATAAAAAAGGGAAGCGCCGAGGCCGGCGCTTCCCTTTTTTGCCTGGACGGGGCCTCTATCACATGCGCCGCGCCAGCGCTGCCTGGAACTCTGCGGCGGTCCGCTTTCCGGCGGCTATTTTATCCCAGCTCTCCAAATATTCCTTGGCGTACTTGGGATTGTTCAACCGGACAATCTTCCTCTCCTCGAAATCCACCAGCTTGGTGATCCCCCCGGCCCCCAGGCTCAATACGCTCTGTAATTCCTCCATCATCACGATGTTGTAGGCGCACACCGTCCCCGGCTTTGCCCAACCCACGTTCTCAAAGGACCCGGACATGTACTTCTGCCGGTAAAGGTAGTACGGGGCATATCCCGCCGCCCGAAGCCGTCCGTCCGCCAGGTTCAGCATGGCCTCCACCGTCTCCGGCGGGCACAGCTCCCCGCCCTCCTCCGTGAGCCGGGAGCCCTTTTTCAGCGCCAGGGTGTGGACGGTGACGTTGGCCGGTTCCATACCCAGCACCCGGTCCAGCGTCCGCCCGAAGCCCTCCAGGGTGTCGGTGGGCAGTCCGGCGATCAGGTCCATGTTCACCATGCCGTCGAAGTGCCGCCCCGCCAGTCCCATCGCTTCCACAATCTGTCCGGCGGTGTGGACCCTTCCCACGGCCCGGAGCACCTGGTCCTCCATGGTCTGCGGGTTGATGGAAATGCGGTGGACGCCGTGGGCCCTCAGCGTTTCCAGCTTGTCTGCGGTGATGGTGTCGGGCCGCCCGGCCTCCACGGTGAACTCGGCGCAGCGCTCCATGGGCAAACAGTTTTCCACACAGGACAGCACCTTGTCAAACTGTTCCGCGGACAGCGTGGTGGGGGTGCCGCCGCCCATGTAGGCGGAGCCGATCCGTAACCCCCGCTCCCGGAGCAGCCGCCCCGCCAGCTCAATCTCCCGGCACAGAGCCTCCACATAGGGCTCCACCAGCGACAGGGAGCGCTTCACGTCGGCGGAGATAAACGAGCAGTAGGCGCACCGGGTGGGGCAGAAGGGCACGCCGATGTACAGCGCCATCCCGTCCCTGCCCAGCGTCCGCTTTACATCCAGCGCCGCCTTGGCGCACTCCACCGCCAGCGCCGCCCGGGGCGGGGAGACGCGGTACGCCTTTTCCAGCTCCCGCCGGGCCTGTTTCGCCGTTTTTCCCGCCAGCATGGCACGGGTGGGCAGCTTCACGGGCCGCACCCCGGTGAGGGACCCCCAGGGCAGCTCATAGCCCAGCAAGGCGGTCCCCGCCTTGTAAAACGCCTGCTTCAGCGCGTGGGAGACGGTGTGGTACACCTGCTCCTCGGGCCCGTCCAGCTTTTCCGCTGGGAATCGCACCACCCCGTTCCGGAGCTGGCCCTCCCGCTTCACCAGCACGCTGATACTGGCCTTGGCCCTCCCCCGGCTCAGGCCGATGAGAACGCCCTGATCGCCCTCCATGTCCGGGGGTGTCTCCGGGTACTCCGGCCGTTCACCGGGGAACAGGGTGAGCAGCATCTGCTCGGTGGGAAACCGGTAGCGCTTCGGATGCCAGGGCCAGTTGTGTTCCGTAAACCAGATGCGCATATCAGCGGCTCATCGCTGCCTTGAGGCAGTAATTGCTTTTGCGCTCCCGCTCCAGGGTGGATTGACCCTCGTGGCCTGGGAGCACCTGATAATCCCCCTCCAGCTCTCCCAGCCGTTTGAGAGACTTCATGATCGTGGCCTCATCGCCGCCGGGCAGGTCCGTACGCCCCATGGAGCCCTGGAACAGGGTGTCCCCGGTGAACAGCACGTCCTCCGCCCGCAGCGTCACAGAGCCGGGGGTGTGCCCCGGCGTCTCCAGAACCTCCACATTGATCCCGCCCACATTCACCACGTCCCTCTCTTTGTAGGGGGTAATATTTCCGAAGGAGCGGACCGTGGGGAAGCGCTGACCGAATATGCCTGTGGTCCCGCCCTCGCCGAGGTCGGCGGGGTGGCAATAGACAGGCAGGTCGGGACACTCCCCCCGCAGGCCCGGAATGCCCAGGATGTGGTCGAAGTGGCCGTGGGTCAGCAGCACCGCCTCCGGCTCCAGCCCCTGGTCCTTCAACCACCGGGCCACCTGCTCCCCCTGGTCGCCTGGATCCACCACGCCGCATTTGGCGCCTCCCTCCTGACGGAAGATATAGCAGTTGGTGCCAATCTGTCCCAGCCGAAGTACGCTGATTTCCATGTTGATCCCTCCAAGTTTTTTGTTCCTTTTTCTTAAAAGAAAAAGGAACAAAAAAAGAACTTTTAAACTTCTATCTATTTTTGTGCCCTTTATTGAGGCCGGGCAAAAACCTGATCCGTTTCTGCCCGGCCCTGAATTCGTAAAAAATAATATATTTTTCTGGATGCTTTTAAAACAGTTATGGTCGAGCGGAACCGCCACAAATTATATACGCTTTCGTAACAGTCTAAAAGTTTCTTTTTGCCTGCTTTTTCTTTTCAAAGAAAAAGCAGGTTACATCTTGCCGGGATCGTACGCCACCACCGTGCGGCGGTTTGGCTCGGTGCCGGTGGAGAAGGTGGTCACGCCGGGATAGTCCTGCAACGCGGTGTGGATCACATGCCGCTCATAGGCGTTCATGGCCTCCAGGGTAATGTTCCGGCGGTACTTGACCACCTTGCCCGCCGTCTTGCGAGCCAGGCGGTTCAGCGACTCCTCCCGGCGGGCACGGTAGCCCTCGGCGTCCACATGGATGCGCACCCGGTGGCTGCGGCCCCGGTTGACCGCGTAGCCGGTGAGCTGCTGGATGGCGTCCAGGGTCTCCCCCCGGTGGCCGATGAGGGCGCCCATATTCTCGCCCTCCAGCACCACCTGATAGGTATCCTCCTCCCGTGTGACCACGGGAGTAGCCTCCACGCCCATGTGCTCAAACAGGCCGGTTTGGAATTTGATGATGGCGGCGGCCACGTCGTCGTCCAACCGCTCGCCTTGGGGGGCGGCGGGAGCGGGTTCCGCCTTGGGCTGGGCTTTTGGCACTGCCTTCGGCGCGGGGCGTTCGGCACGGGGCGCGGGCCGCTCCGCCCTGGGGGCGGGGGCGGGTCTGACCTCTGCCACGGGCTCCGGGGCAGGCGGCTGCTCGTCGGGGGCCTCGTAGGTCAGCTTTACCTTGGCGGGCACGGAGCCGATGCCCAGAAATCCGGTCTTACCGCGCTCCAGAATCTCAACGGATACATCGTCCCGGTCCAGGCCCAGGTGGGCCAGCCCCTTGGCGATGGCCTCATCCTCCGTCTTGGCGGTGAATTCCATATATTTCAGCACGAAACTGCACTCCTTTGTCTGGTGTTGAGTTGAATGGAACTGGGAGATTTTTACTTGTTTTCGCCGCTGTCCTCGTCCTCGGCGTAGGCTTCCTCGTAGTCCCCGCTGTCGTTCTCCGCCGGGGCCCCGGCGGGCTCGTCCAGCTTGCCCTCTACTGTGACTTCCTGCTCCGAAACGGCAAATTCCCGATTAGCCTTCATCTTCTCCGCAGCCGACCCCTGGGCGGCAGGCTCAGGATTGGACTGGGCCACGATCTGTTTTTCCTCCTCGGTGAGCGGGCTCTCGTCCACAGGCTCCTCCTTGGGCTTATACTTGCTGTCGGGGTCCCAGTAGGGGGTGACAGGATAGCGGTTGGGGTCATAGGCGCGGCCCCGGGCATAGGCCCGCAGGCCCTCCCGGCTGGCGGACTTGTCCACGCCGGGCTCCTGTTGCTTTTTCTTCTGGTGGGCTTTTTTGGGATCCTTGCCGGCGGCGATGGCGGCGGCCTTCTTCTCCGCGGCGACGCGGCGGCGCTCCTTCTCGGCCTCCTTGGCCTTGGCGGCCTGCTCCTCCATCTCCTTCTGGGCGGCCTCATAGTCCTTGCGGAGCAGGCGGCCGCAGATGACCTCCTGCACCATGCCCAGCAGGGAGTTGGCGATCCAGTAGATACACATACCGGCAGGCATGGCGAAGCCGATCCACAGCGACATGATGGGGCCCATCAGAATCAGGGACAGGTTCATTTTAGGGGGCGCCTGGTCCCTGTTCATCTGGTTGGTCTTTTGTGTGACCAGCATGGTCACCACGGACAGCAGCGCGGAGATCACCGGCAGCAGGAACAGCCCGAAGGACCCCCAGGATACCCCATCCTTCCAGAACATGAGCTGGGGCACCTCGGACAGGTTGATGCCGAAGAAGTCGAAATTGATGACAAACATGCTGGTGGTGGCGGCGATCCCAGTGGCCGCTGCGGCGCTTTTAGCCGCCTCCAGGTTGCCGGAAGTCATCATGGATGCCAGGATCAGCTCGTTGGAGCCGACGATCTGGAAGTCCGCCCAGCCTACGGCGCCGGCCACGGCCTTGACCGCGTCCTCGGTCAGCCACATCATGTACTTCAGCGGGCGGCGGATGATGGCGTACAGGGGGTACAGGATAATCAGGGGGATCATGGACCAGCCGCAGCCGCCCATGGGGTTGACATTGTTCTCGGCGTAAAACTTCTGGACCTCCTGGTTATACCGCTCCTTGTCGTTGCCGCAGCGCTTCTGGATTTCCTGGAGCTGGCCGTTCACCACGTTCATTTTAATCATGCTCTTCTTGCCCTTCAGGTTCAGGGGGAAGAGGACGACCTTGATGACGATGGTGAACAGGAACAGGGCGATGCCGTAGCTGTTGAACACCTCGCAGAACAGCTTGAGCAGCCAACTGAACGGGGTCATGAGTATTTGCCAAATATCCATGCTTGGCCTCCTACAATTTTCGGATTTTCTTTGGGGGCACCGGGTCGTAGATGAATCCCTTCTCCCTGTGGAAGGGGTGGCACCGCAGGATACGCCACAGGGCCAGCGCCCCGCCCTTGACGGCCCCGTGGACCTCCACCGCCTCCAGGGCGTAGGTGGAGCAGGTGGGGATGAACCGGCAGCAGGGGGGACGGTTGGGGGAGATGTCCCGCCGGTACCGGCGGATCAGGGACAGCAGCAGCCTTTTCACTCCGGGCCTTCCTTTTTCAACAGCCCCAGCTTGTCCGCCAGCCGGAGGAAGGACTTCTCCAACTGGTGGTAATCGCTGGAGGCGGCCCGCACCCGGGCCACCACCACCACGTCGGCCCCGGAGACGAGCCTGTCCTCATTCAGGCGGTAAATCTCCCGCAGGCGGCGGCGGACGCGGTTGCGCACCACCGCGCAGCCCAGCTTGGTGGACACGGTAAATCCCAGCCGGTTATTCCGCCGCCCGTTACGCCGGACGTAAAGCGCCAAGCGGCTGTCGGCGGCTGTTTTTCCCCGGTTGTATGCCCGGCGGAAGAGATGGTTTTCCTTGAGCGGCGCAGTGTGTTTCATAGGACCTCCATTTTGGGATAATCCATCGCAGGGTGTTGCTACGCTGCGAAGCAGTCAGATCGCTCGGCCGCTTTCCTTCCGGCTCGGGAAAATACAGATTTGCTCCGCAAATCCTGGTTTTTTGCCCTCGCTCCAGTCCAAGCTCCCTCGCTGGCCACTTCTCTGCGCATAAACGCCTAGGGGCGAGGGAAAAACTCCCGCGCCCCGGTCGTATCGATTATCCCGATGTGTGCGCCATCAGTGGCTCAGGCGGACGCGGCCCTTGGCGCGGCGGCGGGCCAGGACCTTACGGCCGTTGCTGGTCGCCATGCGCTTGCGGAAGCCGTGGACCTTGGAACGCTGACGCTTCTTGGGCTGATAGGTACGCTTCATGCGGGAACACCTCCTGTATGATTTTGCACGCTCTCCCTGCCCGGGGCGGCGCGCTCCACAACGCCTGGAAAGGCGCGGTTGGCAAACTTGACGCATAATTGCGCACCAAAGATTATAACGTGATTTTGCCTGTCTGTCAACAAAAAATCGGCAATATTCTTTTCTTGTCCTTTCAGCACAAGATATTGTGTTCTTCCCAAGCCCTTTGTCAGCTCTGTGGAAAAATACCCCCCTTTTCCCCTACATTATAATATAAAGAATTGGGAAAAGCACTTGTAACGTACTTCCTTTTTTGGTATAATTGATTAGTTATCTTATTTTGAAAATTAGGAGGCTGCTGCCCATGAAATCGGCTGCCGACGTGTGGGAAAAAGTAAAAAGCCTGATGGAGAGCAGCATGACCGCCGTCTCCATTGAGACCTGGTTCGGCGAGGTGGAGGCCGTCGCCCTGGAGGATACCCGGCTGGTGCTGTGCGTCCCCACCGACTTCACCCGGAACATCATCCGCACCCGCTTTCAGCCCGATGTAGAGAAGGCCCTGAAGGAGCTGTTTTCCTTCGACGTGGATGTGGCCCTGCTGCTCCCGGAGGAGCGGGAAGCCTACGCCCGCCAGGCTCCCTCCCTTTCTGTGGGAAACAACGGGGCGGACCGGTATACCTTCGAGCGGTTTGTGGTGGGCTCCACCAACCGTTTTGCCTACACCGCCGCCAAAAAAGTGTCGGAGCAGCCCGGCGACGCCTATAACCCGCTGTTTATTTACGGACAGTCCGGCCTGGGCAAAACCCACTTGCTCCACGCCATCGCCAACCGGGTGCATCAGGACAATCCCGGCTACCGCATCATGTACGTCCAGAGCGAGGACTTCGTCAACGAGTTCATCGACCACCTCCGCCACGGCAAGGACATGCAGGGCTTCCGGGATAAATACCGGCTGGTGGACCTGTTCCTGATGGACGACGTACAGTTCATCGCCGGCAAGGACTCCAGCGAGGAGGAGCTGTTCCACACCTTCAATACTCTTTATGAGCAGAAGAAGCAAATTGTCTTTACCTCCGACCGGCCGCCCCACGAGATGCTCCGGCTGGAGCAACGCCTGCGCACCCGGTTTGAACAGGGCCTGTCTGTGGACATACAGCCGCCGGACTATGAAACCCGCGTCGCCCTGCTGAAGAACAAATCCCTGGAGCAGGGAATTTCCCTTCCGGAACCCGTACTGTCCTATGTGGCGGAGAACATCACCTCCAACGTGCGGCAGATCGAGGGCGTGGTCAATAAGATCATGGCCTTCCAGGAGCTGATGGGGGCCCAGGTAGACATCGAGACCACCATCCGGGCGGTACGGGACATTTTGAAGGCCAAGGAGAACTTCCTCCCCTCGGCGGATACCATCATCCAGGAGGTGGCCCGGTTTTACGAACTGGACGCCTCCGCCATCCGGGGCCAGGGCCAGAATAAGGAGATCAGCACCGCCCGGAATGTGGCCATGTACATCATCCGGGAGATGACCCAGCTATCCCTGGCGGAGATCGGCCAGCAGTTCGGCGGGCGGCACCACTCCACAGTGCTCAATTCCATCAACCGGGTGGAGAAAAACATGAAGGAACAGCCCGAAATGACCGAGATCATCCGGGATATCACCAACGCGGTGAATTCGGCATATTAGAAGCGCGAGGATAGCCGCACAGGGGAGCCTGGACCGGAGCGAAGGCAAAAGCCCAGCCGCCGCAAAGCGGCAGGCGGGTTTTGCCTGAGTCGGAGGGAAAGCGACCCGTCGTGCGGCCAATCCGAGCGTGACAAAGCAGCGCGAAAATTGCCGTGCTACTCACGACGGTTCTGCACCCATATATTCCACAATTCTGCGGACTGCGGTGTGGAACCCTGTGGAACTTTGCCGGGAGCCCGGTTTTTCCCCTTACCCTGTGGAACCTTTACGGAACCTTGTGTGGACGCCAAAACAAGGCTATTGCAACGCTTTTCCAAACCCTCCACACCTTCCACACCACCTACTGACTACTACGAAAAAAATACTTCCCTCTCCCTCCGAGAGGAGAAAGGACGCTCCCTATGAAATTCTCCTGTGAAAAAGCCATCCTTCAATCCGCCGTTACCACCGCCGGACGGGTCGTTGCTCCCAAGAGCTCCATCCAGGCCCTGGAAGGAATTCTTGTGGAGGCCGACGCCACCGGGCTTCACTTCAGCGGCTATAACCTGGAGACCGGCATCATCACCAACGTTTCCGCCGACGTGGCAGAGGGCGGGGCCATCGTTCTGTCCGCCCGGCTCTTCGGCGAAATGCTCCGCAACATGCCCGACGACGTAATCACCGTCCGGACCGACAATTGTTCCGTCCACCTTCAAAGCGGACCCACCTGCTACGATGTAATGGGCAGCAGCGACGAGGACTTCCCCGAACTGCCCTCCGTCAGCGACGGCTCCGGCCTAACCATCACCCAAAAGGACCTGAGGGCCATGATCGGCCAAACCATCTTTGCCGTCAGCGACAACGAAAGCCGCCCCATCCACACCGGCGCACTGTTTGAGGCGGACGGGGAACGGCTCACCATGGTGGCGGTAGACGGCTACCGCCTGGCCCTGCGCCGGGAAAAGCTGACCGCCCAAGACCCCCCCGGCAAACTGTCCTTTGTAGTCCCCGGCGCGGCCCTGGGCGAGGTGGAGAAAATCTGCGCCGACTCCGACGAGCCCGCCGTCGTCACCATGGGGGACCGCCACGTCACCTTCCAGATCGGCGACACTTTGCTGGTGGCCCGGCGGCTGGAGGGCGAGTTCCTCAACTACCGCCAGACTATCCCCCAAAACAGCTCCATTGTCCTGGAAGCGAACACCTCCGACCTCCAACTGTCCATCGCCCGGGCATCCCTGATTATCAACGAAAAGCTGAAAAGCCCTCTGCGCTGCAAATTTGAGGACGGCTCGCTGTTCATCACCTCTAAAACCGCCATGGGTTTTGCCGCCGACCGCTGCCCCATCACCGGAGACGGCAAAAATCTGGAAATCGGCTTCAATAACCGCTTCCTGATGGACGCGGTAAAGCGGGCCCCCGCCGACCGGGTACGGCTGGAGCTGAACACGGCAACCTCACCCTGTCTCATCCTGCCCAAGGAGGGGGAGCCGGACAGCTTCCTCTATATGGTGCTGCCGGTCCGTCTGCGGGCCTCGGAGTGATAACAATGCGGGAAGAACACATTCAAATCAACACGGAGTTTATCAAGCTGGACGCCTTTTTAAAATTCGCCGGGGCAGCGGACACCGGCGGCGAAGCCAAGCTGGCCGTTCAGAACGGCCAGGTCAAGGTAAACGGCGAGGTATGTACCATGCGGGGCAAAAAGCTCCGGCCCGGCGACCGGGCGGAGCTGGGCGGCAGGGCGTACGTGGTGGAATGACGATCAACAACATCACCTTGGACTGCTTCCGGAACTATGTCCACGGGATGGCCGAATTTCATCCCGGGGTCAATATCATTGTGGGGGAGAACGCCCAAGGCAAAACCAACCTGTTGGAGGCCATCGCCTACCTGTCCTCCGCCTCCTCCCACCGGGCCCGGTACGACCGGGAGCTGATCCGCCACGGCGAGGACCACTCGTTTATAAAGGGCACGGTAACCAGCCGCGGCCGGGAGCTGATCCTGGAGGCGGACCTCCACCGGGGAACCCGGCGCCGGCTCCGCTCCAACGGGGTGAAGCTGAAAACAGCCGGTGAACTTTCCGGGTTATTCAACACTGTGTTGTTCTGTCCCGAGGACCTGTACCTGATCCGGGAGGGGGCGGAAGCCCGCCGCCGGTTTTTAGATAGCTGTATCTGCCAGCTCCGTCCCCGGTACGCCCAAGCGCTGGGGGAATATAAACGCCTCTATCAGCACAAAACCCGCATTTTGAAGGACAGCGAGCAATTTCCCGGCCTGCTGGACGCGCTGGATGATTTTTCCCTGCGGATGGCCCAGTGCGGGGCGGTGATTGTCCACTACCGGGCCCATTTCATCAAACGACTGTTGGAGGCCGCCCCCGGTATCCACGCCGACTGCTCCGGCGGTCGGGAGAAGCTGGGGCTGCGGTATGAGACGGTGTCTGCCGTTACCGACCCGGAGGCCTCCCCAAAGACCATCCTGCCCCAGTTGATGGCTCACCAAGAGTCTCACCGGGAGGCGGAGATCGCGGCCCGGTCCTGCCTGTCTGGCCCCCACAAGGACGAACTTGCGGTGGAGATTGACGGAAAGGCCGCGAAAACCTACGCATCCCAGGGCCAGACCCGAACGGCGGCGCTGGCGCTGAAGCTGGCGGCCCGGGATATTTTCTACCACGACGCGGAAGAGTGGCCCGTTCTGCTGCTGGACGACGTGCTCAGCGAGCTGGACCAACGGCGGCAGGAATTTGTGCTCAACCGCATCACCTCCGGCCAAGTGTTCATCACCTGCTGCGAGGAGGATAAGCTGGCCCGGCTGCGGGACGGAAAAGCGTTCCGTGTCTGCGGGGGAAAACTGATATGAAATCTGAAATCAGGGCCAAAGCTGAAATTCTGGACGCCGGGCAGAATCAAAAAAGGGGATTTTTAGATGTATCTGCATCTTGGCCAGAACGTTATGGTACGAAATCAGGACGTGATCGGCATATTCGACCTGGACAATACCACTTGGTCCTTCCGAACCCGCCGCTTTCTGGAACAGGCGGAGCGGGAGGGCCGTGTCGTCACCGTGGGGGACGACTTGCCCCGTTCCTTCATCCTGACCCAGGAGGGGGATCAGCCCCCTATGGTCTATATCACCCAGCTCACCCCTGCCACCCTGCAAAAACGGGGGTCGAGCGGCGCCATTTACGATAACTGAGCATCAAACCATGGAGGTAACCTATGTCTGATATCATCGAGCAGAACAATTCCACCCAGGTGGAGCATGAATACGGCGCGTCGGAAATCCAGGTTCTGGAGGGCTTGGAGGCTGTCCGTAAGCGTCCCGGCATGTATATCGGCTCCACGTCGGCCTCCGGCCTGCACCACCTGGTGTACGAGATCGTGGACAACGCCATCGACGAGGCCCTGGCGGGCTATTGCGACCACATCACCGTGGAGATTCTGGACGGCGACGTGATCCGCGTCACGGACAACGGCCGCGGCGTCCCCGTGGATATCCAGCCCCAGACCGGCAAGCCCGCCTTGGAGGTGGTGTATACCGTCCTCCACGCCGGCGGAAAATTTGGCGGCGGCGGGTATAAGGTGTCCGGCGGCCTGCACGGCGTGGGCGGCAGCGTGGTCAACGCGCTGAGCGAGTGGATGGAGGTCCGGGTCCATAAGAACGGCCAAATTTACGAGGTCAAGTTCTCCCGGGGCGCCATCACCCAGGAAATGACTGTGATCGGAGCCACGGAGAAGACGGGCACCGAGGTGGTGTTCAAGCCCGATCCCGAGATGTTTGAGACCACCGTGTACGACTATGAGACCCTCCACCGCCGTATGCGGGAGCAGGCGTTTTTGAACGCCGGGGTGAAAATCCTTATGGCCGACCGCCGTCCGGGGCAGGAGGCGGAGGAGTCCATGCACTACGAGGGCGGCATCCGGGAGTTTGTCACCTTTATCAACCAGAACAAAACCCCGCTCCATGAGCAGGTCATCTATATGGCCGGCTCCAAGGACGACTCCATGGCGGAGGTTGCCATGCAGTACAGCGAGGACAGCTATAACGAAATCATTGTTTCCTTTGCCAATAACGTCCACACGCCGGAGGGCGGCATGCACGAGGAGGGGTTGAAGCGCGCCCTGACCACTGTGCTCAACGCCTACGGCAAAAGGGCGAAGCTGTTGAAGGACGAGGAAAAGGTATCCGGCGAGGACTGCCGGGAGGGCCTGACCTGCGTCATTTCGGTGAAGCTGACCGAGGCCCAGTTCGAGGGCCAGACCAAGGCCAAGCTTGGCAACAGCGAGATGCGCACCCTGGTAAACAACGTGGTGTCGGACAAGCTGGAGCAGTTTTTAGAGGAGAACCCGGCGGTGGGCAAGGCCATTTTGGAGAAGGCCCTCATGGCCAACCGCGCCCGGGAGGCCGCCCGGAAGGCCCGGGAGTCCGTCCGCCGCAAGACCGCCCTGGAGTCGGGCCAGATGCCGGACAAGCTCCAGGACTGCAACGAGCGCGACCCGGCCCTGTGCGAGCTGTATATCGTCGAGGGCGATTCCGCCGCGGGCTCGGCCATCGACGGCCGGGACAGCCGCTTCCAGGCCATTCTGGCCATGTGGGGCAAGATGCTCAACGTGGAAAAGGCCAGGGCGGACAAAATTTACGGCAACGACAAGCTGTACCCCCTGGTGCTGGGCCTGGGCGCGGGTATCGGCGAGGAGTTCAATCTCGACAAGCTGCGTTATCACAAGATCATCATCATGTCTGATGCCGACGTGGACGGCGCCCACATCCGTACCCTGCTGCTGACCTTCTTCTTCCGCTATATGCGGCCCCTGATCGAGAAGGGCTACGTCTATTCCGCTGTTCCGCCGCTGTATAAGATCACCCGCGGCAAGACCACACGCGTAGCCTATTCTGACCCGGAACGGGACAAGATATCCGCCGAGATGCGGGGCGATAATCCAAACGCCAAAGTGGACATCAACCGTTTCAAGGGCCTGGGTGAGATGGACCCGGAAGAGCTGTGGGAGACCACCATGGACCCGGAGCGCCGCACCCTGCGCCGGATCACCCTGGAAGACGCGGTGGCGGCTGACCGGATTTTCACCGTCCTGATGGGCGAAAAGGTGGAGCCCCGGAAGGAATGGATAGAGGAAAACGCCAAGTACGCCCTGAACGTGGATTATTGAGGAGGTGACGCAAAATGGGTCACAACAGAAGCTATAAACCGGAGGATATTGCATTCCCCAATCAAGTTATCACACAGTCCGAGCTGGTTAAGGAGATGACCGAGAGCTATAAGGACTACGCCATGAGCGTCATCGTGGGCCGCGCCCTGCCAGACGTTCGGGACGGGTTAAAGCCTGTCCATCGCCGCATCCTGTACTCCATGTACGAGGGCGGGCAGACCTCCGACAAGCCCTTCAAAAAATCCGCCACCTGTGTAGGCGACGTGATGGGCCATTATCACCCCCACGGAGACGCCTCCATTTATGACGCGGTGGTCCGTCTGGCCCAGAAGTTCTCCATGCGGTGTCCCCTGGTGGAGGGCCACGGCAATTTCGGCAACGTGGACGGCGATCCCCCCGCCGCCGCCCGTTATACCGAGGCGCGCCTGTCCAAGCTCTCCAACGAGATGCTCCGGGACATCGACAAGGATACCGTGGATTGGGAACCTAACTACGATGAAAGCCGGCTGGAGCCGAAGGTACTGCCCAGCCGTTTCCCCAACCTGCTGGTGAACGGCTCCAACGGCATCGCCGTGGGCATGGCCACCAACATCCCGCCCCACAACCTGCGGGAGGTCATTGATGCCACCATTTGCGTGCTGGACAACGAACACGCCACCCTGTCCGACCTGATGGAGCACATCAAGGGCCCGGATTTCCCCACCAAGGGCATCATCATGGGCCGGGCGGGCATCCGGGCGGCCTACGCCACCGGCCGGGGAAAGATTGTGCTGCGCGCCCGCACCGAGTTCGAGGAATTTGGGAAGGACCGCACCCGCATCATCGTGTCCGAGCTGCCCTATCAGGTAAACAAGCGCCAGCTGATCCGCAATATCGCCGACCAGGTGAAGGAAAAACGTCTGGATGGCATTTCCGACCTGAGGGACGAGACGGACCGTAACGGTATGCGCATCGTCATCGAGCTGAAAAAGGACGCCAACCCCCAGGTGGTGTTGAATAAGCTGTTCAAACAGACCGCCATGCAGTCCAATTTTTCCGCA
Source organism: uncultured Oscillospiraceae bacterium (assembly GCA_910579155.1). The sequence continues at coordinate 15,593 of CAJTTS010000008.1, forward strand.
ATCATGTTGGCGCTGGTGGACAATCAGAAGCAGCCCCGCATTTTGTCCCTGCGGAGCATCCTGGACGAGTACATCGCTTTCCAGGAGCAGGTCATCCGCCGCCGCACCGAATACGACCTGAAAAAGGCCCAGGAGCGGGCTCACCTGTTGGAGGGCTTGATCATTGCCCAGGACAACATCGACGAGGTCATCCGCATTATCCGCACCAGCTACGACGATGCCAAGGAGCGGTTGATGGAGCGCTTCGGTCTGGACGAGGTCCAGACCCAGGCCATTTTGGAAATGCAACTGCGCCGTTTGCAGGGCCTGGACCGGGAAAAGCTGGAGAACGAGTATAAGGAGCTTGAGGAGAAGATTGCCTATTATAACGAGCTTCTGGCCGACGAGGAGAAGCTCAAGGGCGTGCTCCGGGATGAGCTCGTTGCCATCCGCGATAAGTACGGCGACGACCGGATCACCGAGATCCAGGACGTGGCGGACGAGATTGACATCGAGGATCTGATTGAGGAGGAGCAGTCCGTCTTTACCATGACGGCCAACGGTTATATCAAGCGCACCTCCGCCAGTGAGTACGCCGCCCAGGGCAAGGGCGGCATGGGGCGCAAGGGCATGGCCACCCGGGAGGAGGACTATGTGAACACGGTGTTCACCGCCTCCACCCACGATTATATTTTGTTCTTTACGAACAAGGGCCGGGTATTCCGCAAAAAGGGCTATGAAATCCCCGAGGCGGGCCGCACCGCCCGGGGCACCAACATCGTCAACGTGCTTCAGGTGGAGCAGGGCGAAAAGGTGGCGGTGATGATCCACACGCGGGACATCAGCGAGGGCGAAGAACCCCGCTACCTGACCATGTTCACCAGTCACGGCACGGTGAAGCGGCTGGACGCCAGCGCCCTGCGCAGCCTGCGCAACAATGGCCTTCGGGTGATCCTCCTGGATGAGGGCGACGAGCTGATCGAGGTCCGGGAGACGGACGGACGTCAAAACCTGCTCATCGCCACCCACGACGGCATGGCGGTGGTCTTTGAGGAGGGCCAGGTCCGGCCCACCGGACGCATGTCCATGGGCGTGCGGGGCATCCGCCTGCGTGCGGGCGATTACGTTGTCGGCGCGGCCCGGGCCAAGCCGGGCAAGGCGGTGCTCACCATCACGGAGAACGGCTACGGTAAGCGCACGCCGGTGGAGGACTACCGGATCACCAACCGGGGGGGCCTGGGCATCAAGAACTACCAGGTCACGGAGAAGACCGGTCCCGTTGTGGGGGTCAAGGTGGTGGACGGCAGCGAGGACTTGCTGTTGGTCACCCAGTCCGGCACCCTGATCCGCACCGACGTGGACGGTATCCGCATGGCGGGCCGGTCCACCATGGGCGTGATCGTTATGCGCTTCAAGGAGGATGGCGACCGGGTCATCGCCCTGTCCCTGGCGGAGAAGGAGCCAGGGGAAGACGAGGCCTCTGTTGAGGCGGAGGGGACGGAAGAATAGGAAAAGCGGGCAGGCCGGAGGCCTGTCCGCTTTTTTAATCTTTAAATTCAAAGAGTTTATATAGGGGAACATTGAGAGCGTTGGCAACATCAATCAGTGTATCAACGCTGCATCCTGCGGCCCCACTCTCAAATCTTTGTACATGGTTGGAGCTTAAACCAATGGATTCAGCTAATTGTGCTTGTGTTAAACGTTGTTCCTTTCGGTAATGCAGGATATTTAGACCTATTTTTACCCATATATCGTAATGCTTGATTTTCATCAGTATCACCTAAGTATATTGTACCTAGATTACAGTAAATGAATACAACTTTAAAAATAGTAAATCTACATTTTAAGGTTGTAATTTAGATTGGAATATGCTATAATACAATCTGTCAGATGGTATTATGATGGAAAGGAGATGATATACCTAGGAGATAGTCCAGCTATAATGTGTTTGACATCCTTTCCGATTTCATGTATCCTTGATACTGAAAAAATCTCCTGCTGCGCTGGAGAACCACTGAAACAAGAAAAGGAATCGGGATATGAAAACTGTTACTTTATATACGGACGGCGCCTGCTCCGGCAACCCGGGTCCCGGGGGCTGGGGGGCCATCCTGATGTTCGGCGGGCACAAAAAGGAGCTCAGCGGCGGCGAGGCCAAGACCACCAACAACCGCATGGAGCTGACAGCCGTAATCCGCGGCTTGGAGGCGTTGAAGGAACCCTGTGTGGTGGAGCTCTACTCGGACTCCAAGTATGTGATTGACGCGCTGGAGAAGGGTTGGGCCAAGGGCTGGAAAGCCCGCGGCTGGGTCAAGGCGGACAAGAAGCCCGCGCTGAACCCGGATTTATGGGAGAGGCTTTTGGAGCTGTGCGCCCGGCACACGGTAAACCTTCATTGGGTGAAGGGCCATGCGGACAACCCATATAACAACCGCTGTGACGAGCTGGCGGTGGGGGAATGGCAAAAACTAAAATAAAGGAAGCGCCGGGTTATTCCCGGCGCTTTTCCCATTTCTGTGTTTCCCGCTCCAACTGTTCCAGATGATCCCTGAGGGCCAGGTTAATATAGCTGGAGACGGACCTGTCGTCATACTCAGCCAACCCTTTGATTTTCTGATAGATGGGATCGTCAAGAGTAATACTGATTCTTACTTTTAATGGTTTCATAATATCACCTGCCAAAATAATAGCATTTCAGTCAATCTAATATTGACAATTCATATTAGATCATATACACTACGATAGGGTGATATTATGAATGAAATTGAATTTGACCAGGCTCTTTCTGAGTTTCTGGATGACGAGAAATGTGAGAAAACCAACCAGGCCGTGTTTGACCTGGTCCGTGATGCGTTCACCGCCGGCTGGAAGGCCGCGTTCGACTCGGATATTGGAAAAGTGATGAAGATCGACAAACGGATGTAGATAGTGTGAGGGTCCCCTCCCAGCCGGGAGGGGACCTTTCTGTCAATCTTCTTCCTGCTTCGTGCAAACAATGTTCAACTCATCCAACTGTTTTTGTTCCACAAAACTGGGTGCGCCCATCATGATATCCTGGGCGTTTTTGTTCATGGGGAAGGGGATGATCTCCCGGATGGAGTCCTCCCCGGCCAGCAGCATGACCATCCGGTCCACCCCCGGCGCAATGCCGGCATGGGGCGGCGCACCGTAGGTGAAGGCATTGTACATGGCGGGGAACTTGGCCTTCACGTCCTCCTCGCCCAGCCGCACCAGTTGGAACGCCTCGATCATGATTTCTGGGTCGTGGTTGCGCACCGCGCCGGAGGACAGCTCTACGCCGTTGCACACCAGGTCGTACTGGAACGCGGTGATGCTCAGCGGGTCCACCTCTCCCGCCGCGGCCTTTTGCAGGATGTCTAGCCCGCCGTTTGGCATGGAGAACGGGTTGTGGCAGAACTCCAGCTCGCCGGACTCCTCGCCGATCTCATACATGGGGAAGTCCACGATCCAGCAGAACTCGTACCGTTCGGTATCCATGTGTCCGGGACAGAACGCGCCCAGCTTGGAGCGCAGCACGCCCGCGGTTTTCTGGGCGGTGAGCAGCTTCCCGGCGGTGAGGCCCACGAAGCAGCCTGGGGTAAGGCCCAGGGCCTCCACCACCTGCTCCTTGATGGGCTGGACGAACTTGGCGATGCCGCCCACGATCTCCTTGTTTTCGTCGTAGCGGAACCAATACGCCTTGTCGCCGGACTGCACCTCCACCTCGTTGCACAGCCCGTCGATCTGTTTGCGGGTGCCGGAGAAGTCCGTCACTACAATGGCCTTGACGGTATTCCCCTCGAAGGGCGGGAACCCGCACCCGGACAGCAGGGAAGTGGCGTCGGTGAGGGTCAGGTCGATACGCAGGTCCGGCTTATCGGAGCCGTACTTGTCCATGGCCGACCGGTAGGGGATGCGCTGGAAGGGGGCCACAGACGCAACGTTGTATTTGCCGTACTTGGCGAAGATGGGGGGCAGCACCCGCTCCAGCACGGAGAACACGTCGTCCTGATTGGCAAAGGCCATTTCCATGTCAAGCTGGTAGAACTCGCCGGGGGAGCGGTCTCCCCGGGCGTCCTCGTCCCGGAAGCAGGGGGCGATCTGGAAATAGCGGTCGAAGCCGGAGGCCATCAGAAGCTGTTTGAACTGCTGGGGAGCCTGGGGCAGGGCGTAGAACTTGCCGGGATGCTTGCGGGAGGGCACCAGGTAATCCCTGGCCCCCTCGGGGGAGGAGGCGGTCAGGATGGGGGTGGTAATCTCCAAAAAGCCCTCGCCAATCATGGCGGCGCGCAGGGCGGCCACCACATTGCACCGCAGGATGATGTTGTTCTTGACCTCCGGGTTGCGCAAATCAAGGTAGCGGTACTTGAGCCGCTGAGTTTCGTCGGCCTCCCGGGAGCGGTTAATGGGGAAGGGTAGCTCGTTATGACGGCAGCGGCCCAGCACTTCGATTTTGCTGGGCACCACCTCAATGTCGCCGGTGGGCAGCTTGGGGTTTTTGCTGTCACGCTCCCGGACCACGCCCTCCACCGAAATGGTGGATTCTTTGTTCAGCTCCTTGACCGCGGCCATCATCTCCTCGGTCTCGATGACAACCTGGGTGGTGCCATAGAAGTCCCGCAGGACCACGAAGGCCAGGTTCTGGCCCACCTCCCGGACGTTTTCCATCCACCCGACGATCTTCACCTGCTGCTCCACATGCTCCATGCGCAGGTCGTTGCAGGTGTGGGTACGAGATTGAAACATTGCAATCATCTCCAATTTGTAAAATAGATATATAAAATTACGTTTTGTTTATCCTTGAACGCCATATTCCTCCATCATAGAGGCAATCCGGTCGAACACTCCGCTGTCGGTGTGATAGAAAAATGTCCGGGAATTGTCTTCCCTTGCCTCGATGTGGACTTCGCAGCCTTGGCGGAGCTGGTAGAGAGAGACGTTCATCACCACCGCGTTGTCCTTTACCAAATACAAATAGAGTGAGCCGCGCAGTCCTTCCACGGACGTGTCAAATAGCCCTCCCAGCGGCGTGTAATTCAGCGCGTTGCGCAGCTCCGCCCGGTAAGACCCTGCCCGCAGCGCGTCCATCACCTCGTTGATGAAGGCCGTGTCGTATTCGTGCTTTTCGTCCATCTGCCAAACGTCGATTCCGGGAGCGTCATCACGAAAGACAAATACAGTGTAGCTGCCCATGATCCGGTCTGGCTCCACCCCCTGGGACACGCCGTCCCAGCTCCGGGGGATCAGGGTATAGCAGAGGCAGAACACGAGGACGACCGCCAGCACCGACACCACCCAGGCAATTTTGACATTCTGCTTTTTCCGGATCTCCGCCCGGTGCTCCAGGAAGCGTTTCACCGCCTCCTCGTCCTCGTCGGGGGGAAGAGAAATGGGCGTGCGCATTTTCCGCAGCTCTTCCCGGCAGGCGGGGCAGTCTTTCAAGTGTTCCCGCACCATCTGCGCGGTCTCCTCGCTGACCACATTGTCCTCATACAACGGCAAAAGGTCCCGGATAACGTCACAGTTGGTCTCTTTCATGATCCATCGCCTCCATATGCTCAATAATCTGTACTTTCGCCCGGTAGAAGGTCACCCGCGCCCAGTTTGCGCTCTTGCCGAACAGCCGCCCAATCTTCTCGTAGGGCAGCTCCCCGAATACCCGCAGGGAGAACACCTCTTTGTAGGGCTCCTCCATGGCGTGCAGGAACTGGTGGATGGCAAAGGCGCTCTCCTCGTCCTCGATGCGCTCCTCAATGCGTACGCTGTCCGCCAGGTCCTGGGGCAGGTCCTCTTGGGACAGTGTCCGCTTGCGGGCGCGGCAGTAGGAGTACCAGGCGTTGCGGGCGATGGTGAACAGCCAGGCGCGGATGTCCTTGGACCCGTCGAACCTGTCCAGGGACTTCAAAGCCCTGAAAAAGGTATCTTGAGTGATTTCCTCCGCCAGCGCCCTGTCCTGGGTCAGGCTGAGGGAAAAGCGGTACACGTCCCGGACATATTTCCGGTAGACCTCCTCAAATTCCATGGCTGCCACCTCCTTCACTCTACTAACGCGGGAGAGGCGGTTACGTTACAGATTTTTCACAGATCGGCGATAAATTTTCTCAGCCCTCCGGTTCCCGGATGGGGGCGGCGTCCCTGCTGACCTCTACCGTCTGCAAGACGGCGCATACCGCCTCGTCTGTGCTGAGCAGCTCCTGCTTCCCGGAGCGCATATCCTTCAGCGATACCTTGCCCTGGGCGGTTTCGTCCTCCCCCAGAAACGCCGCGAAGGGCACGCCCAGCCGGTCGGCGTAGGTCATTTTTTGCTTGAACTTCTTCTGTTCGGTGTAGAGCTGGGCCCGCACGCCCGCCGCCCGGAGCTGAGTGGCGAAGGCGATGGCGGGGGAGAGGTCGTCGGTCATGGGCAGGATGAGCACGTCGGCGGGGGCGGTAATCAGGCCATCGTTGAGGTAGCCTTGCTCCTCCAGCACGTAGAACAGCCGGGTCAGACCAATGGAAATTCCAACACCGGGAAGTTGTTTATCCGTATAATATTCCGCTAAGTTGTCATATCTGCCTCCGGAGCAGATGGAACCGATCTCCGGGTGGTCGGTCATAAAGGTTTCGTACACGGTGCCGGTGTAGTAATCCAGCCCCCGGGCGATGGTCAGGTCCACGGCAAAGCGTTCCCCGGGCACGCCGAAGGCCCCCAGGTATTTTACCACCGTGTTCAACTCATCCAGCCCCTGGTCAAAGACCTGGCTTTTTCCGCGGTATTCTTCCAGGGCGGTCAAGACCTCCTGATTGGACCCCTTGATGGAGATGAACTTGATTACCTCGCCCACGGCGTCCTCATCCATGCCCACCTCGTCATAGAGCATCAGCCCCACCTTTTCCGCGCCGATTTTGGACAGCTTGTCCACCACCCGCATGATGTCCCCGGCCCTGTGCTCCCAGTGGATAAGCTGGTAGAATCCGGTGAGGATTTTCCGATTGTTAACCCGGATCTGGAACCGTTTCAGCCCCAGGCTGGTGAAGGTCTGATAGATGATGGCGGGTATCTCCGCCTCGTTGACGATGTCCAGCTTTCCATCGCCGATGACGTCGATGTCCGCCTGGTAGAACTCCCGGAACCGGCCCCGCTGGGCCCGTTCCCCCCGGTAAACCTTGCCGATCTGGAACCGCCGGAAGGGGAAGGAGAGGTCGGCGTAGTGCAGCGCCACGTACTTGGCCAGGGGCACGGTGAGGTCGAACCGCAGGGACAAATCGGAGTCGCCCTTGGTGAAGCGGTAAATCTGCTTTTCGGTCTCGCCGCCTGCCTTGGCCAGCAGCACCTCACTGGCCTCGATGATGGGGGTGTCCAGCGGGGTGAAGCCGTAAAGGGAGTAGGATTTCCGTAACAGCTCCGCCATCCGCTCGAACTGCGCCTGGCGGGCGGGGAGCAGTTCCATAAACCCGGACAGGGTGCGGGGTTTTTGTTTTGCCATAGTGATTTCTCCTTTGTATGGTTCATAAGAATAATACGAAAAGTTATCACAACAACTTTTCGTGCAAGAAAAATGCTCTCCTCCCATCTCAATGGGACGAGAGCATTGGCAGGCATCATGTTACACTTTTAGCGGCGTGGTGGGCTTGATAATGAGCCGCCAATCCAGATCGCCCCGGTTCAAGCCGTGGATCAACATTTCGGCGGTGGCGGAGTTGGTGGCGATGGGCACATTGTGTTGATCGCACAGGTTGATGATATTGTTCAGATCCTTTTCCAAGTCGTCGGAGGTGGGGTCGTTGAAGAACAGCACCATGTCGATTTCGTCGTAAGCGATGCGGGCGCCGATCTGCTCGCAGCCGCCTTGGGTGTGTGCCAGAAACAGTTGGACAGGGAGCCCGGTGGCCTCCGAAACTTGACGGCCTGTGTTGCTGGTGGCGCAGACGGTGTGCTTGGAGAGGATGCCGCAGTAGGCGATGCAGAATTGGACCATCAGTTCTTTTTTATTGTCGTGGCTCATCAGGGCAATATTCATGCAGATCGTCCTTTCTATGGAGTGGTAGGTCAATGGACGTTCAACGGATCCGCATCAGCGGGACCCGCTGGCCCAAAAGACGTTTGGATATGTTCAGGTACGCCGGGGCGGCGCCCTTGTACGTGGTCAGGATGAGAGGCACTCCGGCGGCGGTGGCCATGGTGACCATGGGGTCCTCCGGCACCACGCCCAGCAGGGGCAGGCCGGCGGCGTCCATGGCCTGGTCGATGGAGGTACGCAGCTTGGCGATAAGCTTCGGCTGCACCCGGTTCATCACCAGATGGAGTTGGGGCAGATTGTGCAGCTCGGTAACCGTGCGCTGTGCGTCCCGCAGGGCGGCGGGGTCCACAGCGGACACCACGATGACCCGGTCCGCGGCGGCGCGGGCCAAGTGGAACCCCTCCCCCAGTCCGGCGGGGGAGTCCATAAACACGAAGTCAAAATACTCCTTTGCCTCTTCCACCAGGGCTTGGAAGCGGTCCAGCTCCAGGCCGTCGGGGGTGAGGGGCGCGGTGAGGAGGAAGAGGCCCTTGATCTCAGGCTGCTCCACCGTGGCCCCGCTGAGGGGGCAACGAAAATCCATCACATCGGAGAAATCCATCAAGGCCCGGTCGGACATGCCCAAGGTGAGGTCCAGGTTGCGCAGTCCGATGTCCACATCAATGCACAGTACCCGGCGGCCCAGCGCCGCCAGACAGGAGGCCACTCCCGCCGTGAGGGAGGTCTTGCCGGTGCCGCCTTTTCCCGATGTGACCATGACGGCAGTGCCCATGGAACGCCTCCTTCCGATGTACTCCAAATCATAACATGAATCTGCGAAAATAGCAACAAAAATCTGTTAACTTTGAAAAAAAATTCACAGATTGCCACTTAATGGTATCAAGGCAACTGAGCTGGTTCCCCCCTATAGGGGCGCCTTCTGCATTTTTGCCCACCGTCTGGGGTATTTCGACGGAGTAGGCGCGATCTTTTCCACCACCACGACCCGATGGACCACATCCGTCCCGGGAATGGTGTAGTCGAAGCGGCGTTCCACCCGGCCCCCCAGAGTTTGGATAGCGGATTGCGCCGCCTCCGTCTCCCTGTCGGACCCGGTGCTTTTCATCGCCAGGAACCGTCCCCCCACCTTCACAAAGGGAAGGCACAGCTCACATAAAACCCGCAGGTCGGCCACGGCCCGGGCGGTGGCGAAGTCGTACCGCTCCCGGAATTGAGCGCCCTGCGCCGCCTCCTCCGCCCGGGCGTGGACGGTGTGGAACCCCCGGATGCCCTGGTCCATGCAGACTTCGTTCAAAAACTCCAGCCGCTTGTTCAGCGAGTCCAGCAAAGTAAGCTCCAGGGAGGGGGTCAGGATTTTCAGTACCATCCCCGGGAATCCAGCCCCGGCGCCCACGTCGATAAGGGACTTATCCTCCAGCTCGGCACAGTTCAGCAGTGCGGCGCAGTCCAGCATGTGCAGGTTTGCCGCGTCCACGGGATCGGTGATGGCGGTCAGGTTGATCTCCCGGTTTTTGTTCAGCAGGGACCGGCAATACCAGCTCAGGTTTTCCGCCGCGCCGGGGGGAACCCGCTCCGTCAGGCCGTATTTCTCCAGTCCCCGGCGCAGAATGTCCGTGACGGCGGGAATTTCGTGGATGTCCATCTCGCTCACCCTCCGAAAGCGGTGATCAGGGCGGGGATACCCAGGGCCAGCCCGAAGAGCAGCCCGGCGGCGCAGGCAATGAGTCCCAGCGCCGCCCCGGCGGTCCCACCGGGGGCCTGGCCATGCCTCGTCCGGTGGATGAGGACCACCGCCAGGGTGACGGAGACGGGGACCAGGAAAAGGGGAAAGGTCCCTGGAAGCTGCCGCCCGCCGGTAAACAGGGTAAAGTTGAGGATAAAGAGGAGCATAAGCACGTATACGACGCCCATCCAGGCGGCGGCCCGCTTCTCAAAGGACGCAGGGGTGTCGTCGGGACAAGCTCCATATCGCTCGCTTCCGCCTTCCGGCGAAAGCTCACTCGTTCCGCTGTCCCTCCTCTCCCCACGCAGACCGCTCCGCTGGGTCTGCGCGGGGGCCCCGGTATGCTCCTGCTGGTTGGTTTCGTCAGCCATTTCCCTTCTCCTTTAAGAGATCCCGGATCTCAGTGAGCAGCTTCTCCTCGTTGGAGGGCTGGGGCGGGGGAGGGGGCGTCTGCTCCTTTTTCTTGTGGAGGGAGTTGATGGCTTTGACCAGGCAGAATACCACCAACGCCATAATGAGGAAGTTCAGCGCGGCATTGATAAAGTTGCCCACCATCAGTTCCCCGCCGCTGGGCAGGCGGAGGGTCAGCGACGCGGCAAGGGTGGATCCGCCCCCGGGGAGCATTCCAAGGATGGGGCTGAGGATATCGTCGATCAGGGAGGTGACGATACCGTTGAAGGCTCCGCCGACGATGACGCCCACCGCCATATCCATCACGTTGCCCCGGGCGATGAACTGTTTGAATTCGTTGAAAAATTGCTTCATAGGTGTTTCCTTCCCTTAGAGCTCCGGATCGAAATCCTCCTCGGTGGCTTCTTCCACGGGGGCGGGTTCGCTGTCCTGCGCGGGGGCGGCGGGCTCGCAGCCGGAGTCGTTCTCCTCCTGGGCCTTGGAGGCCTGGGTAAAGTCGATCACATCGGGCACCACGGCGGCCTCTGGGTCATCGTCGGCGAAGTGGACGGTTTCCCCTTTCTTGCCCACCAGGCCGGAGATGGCGTTGGTGAGCAGCCCATCGCCGATGTTGATGCCGATATCGGCGACCTTACCGCCCTGGTCGGCATTCACGTCCACGGAGATCAGCAGGGACCGGTAGGTTTTCCGGCCGGTCTCCTCGTCCTTCTCGAAGTGGACGGGGACGGCGGCGGCCAGCGCGGCGATGCCAAGGGCTTTCCAGAACTTTTTCATGATAATTTCTCCTTTCAGATTGGGAGTTCTCAATGCTTGGGGGTCAGAACCTGGACGCCGCTCATATAAGGCCGCAGTACGGCGGGCACCTTTACGGAGCCGTCGGCCTGGAGGTTGTTCTCCAGTAGAGCGATGAGCATACGGGGGGGAGCGGCCACGGTGTTGTTCAAGGTGTGGGGGAGGTAGTTGCCGTTTTCGCCCTTCACCCGCATTTTCAGCCGCCGGGCCTGAGCGTCGCCCAGGTTGGAGCAGGAACACACCTCAAAATACTTTTTTTGCCGGGGGGACCAGGCTTCAATGTCGCAAGACTTGACCTTCAAGTCCGCCAGGTCGCCGGAGCAGCATTCCAACTGGCGCACGGGGATGTCCATGGACCGGAATAGCTCCACGGAGTAGCGCCACATCTTCTCGTACCAGTCCATGGAGTCCTCGGGTTTGCATACCACGATCATCTCCTGCTTCTCAAACTGATGAATGCGGTACACGCCCCGCTCCTCGATGCCGTGGGAGCCCTTCTCCTTGCGGAAGCAGGGGGAGTAGGAGGTGAGGGTCTGGGGCAGGGAGCTTTCGGGGATGATCTGGTCGATGAATTTGCCGATCATGGAGTGCTCGCTGGTGCCGATCAGGTACAGGTCCTCCCCCTCGATCTTATACATCATGGCGTCCATGTCGGTCTGGCTCATGACGCCTTCGACAACATTGCCGTGGATCATGAAGGGGGGCACGCAGAAGGTAAAGCCCTTGCCGATCATGAAGTCCCGGGCGTAGGCCAGCACCGCCTCGTGGAGCTGGGCGATATCCCCCATCAGGTAGTAGAACCCAGCGCCGGACACCCGGCCCGCCGCGTCCATATCCACCCCGTCAAAGCGCTCCATAATGTCGGTGTGGTAGGGAATCTCGAAGTCGGGCGCCACCGGCTCGCCGAACCGCTCCACCTCCACGTTGGCGGAGTCGTCCGGCCCGATGGGCACGGAGGGGTCGATGATGTTGGGGATGGTGAGCATGATCTTGCGGATTTCCACCGCCAGCTCGTCCTCCAGCTTTTCCAGCTCCGCCAGGCGGTCGGCGTTGGCCTTCACTTGGGCCTTGGCCTCCTCGGCCTCGGCCAGCTTGGAGGGGTCCTTCTTGGCCTGGCCCATGAGCATGCCCACCTGTTTGGACAGCTTGTTGCGCTCGGAGCGCAGGTTGTTGGCCTCGGTCATGGCGTCCCGGTTGCGGCGGTCCAGCTCGATGACCTGATCCACCAGGGGGAGTTTTTCCTCCTGGAACTTCTTTTTGATGTTCTCTTTGACCAGCTCCGGGTTGTCCCGGACAAATTTGATGTCTAACATCGTATTCTCACCTTTCCTTATTAGTCTTCAATCACTCCGGCAGGATCGTCGTAGGGGCCGCCGCTTGGGGACTCCAGAAGGACGTCCGCCAGCTCTCCATTTAGTTCGATCTGTTTCCCTGCGGCGAGCACATCCGCCCGCACCTGTTGATACAGCTCCACGGTGGAGGGCTTGAACGCCCCGCTGTCGATCCGTTCCAGGCTGGAACTGGCCTGCGGAAAATATTCAAGGAGGAATCCGGCGGGGATAGCTATGGAGTTGGGGTAGTACAGAATCACCGAAAGCAGAGATTGGGCGGTCTCGTAGTCCTCCTGGGCGAACGCGTCCTCAGCAAGGCGGGGGCGCTCGGTGTACTCGCTCCGGTCCTCCGTGGAGTAGGTCCGCTCCACCGCCATGCAGCGGCCTTTGTCAAGGACCTCTTCCCTCAGCTCAAAGTAACGCGCGATCTGGGAATCGGTAGGCTTAAACCGTTCGTCCCAATATTCCACATGGCGCTCATTAAACCAGGGGTCTGCGGCCTCAATGACGACTCCGGCCATCAGCCAGTCTCTCGCGCCGATAAACCGCTCCAGGTAGTTCAGCTCATTGTTCCACACAATGCGGAAGTTGGTTTCACTGGTTGAATAGTAATTTTCGTCAGCCTGTTCCTTAAGAGCCTCCCGCTCCTCTTTCACCTGTTCCAACCGCAGATTGAGCAGCTCGTTGTTCTGCCGGAGGGATTCGTTCTCCTCCTCCAGCGTTTTTATGTTGTCCAGCAGCTCCTGCCGGGAGGCGGTGAGCAGTTCCAGGTCGTCCTGTACGGCGTCGTTGTTGCGCTGCTGGACAAAATAGGCCAGCAGCAGCATGAGGAACGCCGCGCCGAAGAGCACCGCCAGATAGACGTACACAGAGGAGGGCTTGGTTTTTGAGGGCGGGGCGGGCTGTTCCGGAGGAGGTTCTGCGGGGATGGGAGCCCCGGGATTGGACCCGGCCCCATCGTCCGGGGCCTCCTCCTCCGGCGAGTCGGAGACGCTCGGCATGGCCCGGTCCAGAATATCGTTCAGCATGTCGATCTCAGGGGTACCGGGCTTGGCCTGCTGTGGTTTTTCGCTCATCCTTCCACCTCCTCCGCGCTGGGCTTCTTCAGAGGTACGATGCGCTCCAACTGGTCCAGCAGGTCGTTCAGATCGTCCACGTTGTAGTATTCCAGCTCCAACCTGCCTTTTTTCGCTCCGTTCTTGATGGACACTTTCCGCCCCAACCGGACGGACAGGTCCTTCTCCACCGCCTTGACGTAGATCTCGTGGGGGTCGGGGGAGTCCTTGGGCGGCAGGTCCTCGGAAGGGCGGAGGGTGAAGCTCTTGGCGCGGGCCTCCGCCTGCCGGACGCTCCAGCCCTCGTCCACGATTCTCTGGGCAAAGGCGGTTTGGGCCTGATCTCCCTCCACCATGAGCACCGCCCGGCCATGGCCGGCGGTCAGTTTGCCGTCAATCATCAGCTCCCGCACAGCGGGGGGCAGAGCGGTGAGCCGCAGGGCGTTGGCGATGGCGGGCCGGGACTTGCCCATCCGGTGGGCCAGCTCCTCCTGGGTCAGCCCGAAGTCGGTGAGCAGGGCCAGGTAGCCCTCTGCCTCCTCCACCGGGTTCAGGTCCTCCCGCTGGAGGTTTTCGATCAAGCCGATCTCCATCACCTTGCGGTCGTCCGCCTCGATAATGACCACCGGTACCTCCCGGCGGCCCGCCAGCTTGGCGGCCCGCCACCGCCGTTCTCCGGCGATGATCTGATAGTACCCGGTGGACAGCCGCCGCACCGTCAGGGGCTGAATGATGCCGTGCTCCTCAATGGAGGCGGCCAGATCGGCCAGGGCCTCGTCGTCAAACCGCTTCCGGGGCTGGTTCAGTCCCGGCTCCACCTGGGAGATGGCCAGCATGACCGAACCGGCTTCCTGGCTTTGCAGGGTGGCGGCGTCCCCCATGAGGGCGTCCAGTCCTTTGCCCAAACCTTTGGCTTTAGCCATTGGGTTCCTTCCTTTCTTTTTCGTCGCAAAGTCGGCGTTCTCCCCGCCAAGCGCGTGAGGCGGCTTGCGGGGGCCGCTTTGTTTGATTGCGCTGCCATTGTTTCACGTGAAACACCCGGTGAAGCTCCATGTTGCTCACCCGCCGCAAACGGCAGGGCCGCGCTCATTGCTAGCGCGCTTTCTTTTCTCCGGCGGGACCGCTTCGCTAGGTTCTGACAGGGCTTCTTATTGAGTTGCGGGGACGGGGTTCTTTTGCAGAAATTCCCTGGCAAGGGCCTCGTAGGACTCTGCGCCTCGGGACAGGGGGTCGTAGACGGACACCGGCACGCCGTGGCTGGGCGCCTCGGACAGACGCACGTTCCGGGGGATCACCGAGGCGTACACCTTGCCGGGGAAGTGGCGCTTGACCTCTTCGGCCACCTGGAGGGACAGGTTGGTCCGTCCGTCGTACATGGTGAGCAGCACGCCCTCCATCTCCAGGGAGGGATTCAACCTCTGCTTGGCCAGCCGGACGGTGTACAGCAGGTCGGACAGGCCCTCCAGGGCGTAATACTCGCACTGCACGGGCACCAGCAGGGTATCGGCGGCGCACAGCCCATCCAGGGTCAGCAGCTCCAGAGAGGGGGGGCAGTCGATAAAAATGAAGTCGTACCGGTCCTTGACCTCTTCCAGCGCGTCCCGCAGGCGGAATTCCCGGCGGTCCAGAGCGATGAGCTCCACGGTGGCGCCGGACAGGGACTTATTGGCCGGGACCACGTCCGCCCATTTGGTGGGGACAACGGCCCGTTCCATATGCGCCCCACCCAGAATAACCTCATAGACGCTGGGGGAGTGGGTTTTGTCCAGGCCAAAGCCGGAGGTGGCGTTGCCCTGTGGGTCGAAATCGCACACCAGCACCTTGGCCCCCTGAGCGGTCAGCGCGGCGGACAGGTTGACACAGGAGGTAGTTTTGCCCACGCCGCCCTTCTGGTTGACGATGGCGATGGTCTTGCCCATTGAAAACGCCCCTTTCTCTCGCTGCAAAATCCGGATCATTTCACAACAGTAAAACTCATTATATCCTGTTCCGGATTTGATTTCAACTGTTTCACGAAAATATCGTGCCGATGAAAGAGACAAAAAAGGCAGGCCGATAAGCCTGCCTTTTGGAGGAGCGCGATATTGCTCCGGTTAATGTTTCACGTGAAACATCCCAGAGGGCAGACCCCATCACCTTCCCATATATGTAAGGGAGGTATCCTTTCTTTTTTGGGGACAGTTCAGACGGGGACGGGCGAAAACCTTCCCGTTTCTGCACGTCCTGTTCGAGTCGTTCCCAACGGCGCTTTTCCTCCCTTAATCCATGGGACCGGGCTTGTTTACTTGGGAATGTGGATGGTCAGTGTGATTTCGCTGTCTGTCTCCTCGCGGCCGCACCGGGCGTTTACTCCGGCGGATTGCATGACCGCCAGGCTCTTTTTCACTGTGTTGAGAAACAGCCTCACGTCCCGGATGCGGTACACCGGCTCCGCCTTCCGGGGAGGGGCGCCCTTTTGACAGAGCCGTTCAATGTACGCGTCCGTCTGGGCCACGTTGAGCTGCCGCTTCACCACGTATTCCAAGGCGGAGCGCTGGAGGTCGGGGCAGTCCAGGCGCAGCAGCGCCCGGGCGTGGCGCTCGGAGAGGCGGTTGGCCCGCAGGCCGTCAATGACGTCTTGGGGTAGCTTTAACAGTCGCAGCTTGTTGGCTACGGAGGACTGGCTTTTCCCGACCCGCCGGGCGGCCTCTTCCTGGGAGAGGTGGTGGTGGTCGATGAGCTGCCGCAGGGCGGCGGCCTCCTCCCATACGTTCAGATCCTTGCGCTGTAGGTTTTCCACCAGGGCGATCAGGGCGGAGTCGTCGTCGTCCGCCTCCACCGGGAGACAGGGGACGCGGTGCAGGCCTGCCAGCTCCGCCGCCCGGAGGCGGCGTTCCCCCGCGATCAGCTCCCAGCCCGCCGCCGTGCGGCGCACCGACAAGGGCTGGAGTACCCCCACCTGAGAGATGGACAAGGCCAGCTCTGCCAGCTCTTCCGGCGCAAACTCCTGCCGGGGCTGGTGGGGATTGGGCCGGATGTCGCGGGTGGGCAGCTCCAGCACCTGCCGCTTGCCCGCCTTTTGAAAGAGGGACATAAAAACGCCTCCCTGCTTTTGTGATATGGACAAGCATACCACGGGCAGGGGGGCGAATTCCATCGAAGGGGGGACGGCACGGGTTTCTTGTCAGCAACGGGAAGGGGAGCACCCTCTTCTTTTGGGGACGATTCGAACAGGACGTGCAGAAATGGGAAGATTATTTCCCGTCCTCGTCTGAACTGTCCCCCAAAAGAAGAGGGTGCTCCCCTTCCGCAGAACAGGGAATCGTCACGCGCGCATGAAGCCCTTGCCGAAGATTTCGCTGGAGTTGGTTACCAGGATGAACGCGTGGGGATCGGCGGATTTCAGATAAACGCGCAGCGCCACCGCCTGCGCGCGGGACAGGGCGGCCATCACAACCCACTTGGGTTCGTGGGAATAGGCCCCCTCCGCCTTCCAACAGGTGGCCGAACGCTTGAGGGTGTGGGTGATGAAGTCACAGGTTTCCTTGGGATAAGAGGTGACGGCAATGAAGCTCTTGCGCCGGTTCAGGGACTCAATGACCGAGTCCACAACCACAGACTTGAGCACCAGACCCAAGATGGAATACAACCCCGCCTCAACGCCGACAAAATACAGGGTGGAGGCGGCGATGAGCACATCCACACACAGCAGGGCGTTGCCGATGTCCATGCTGCTGAACCGCTTGAGGATCATGGCCAAAATGTCAGTGCCGCCGGTGGAGCTTTGCATGTTGAACAGGATCGCCGACCCCAGAGAGGGGAGGATAACGGCGAAAAACAGCTCCAGCATCTTCTGGTCGGTGAGAGGGGCGGCCATGGGGCATGCCCACTCCAGGGCGGACAGCATGGCGGAAAACAGGACGGAGCAGTACACCGTGCGGATCCCGAAGCCTTTGTCCAGGGCCAGGAAGCCCAGCAGCAAAAAGGCGATGTTAATGACGGAGGCAAAGGTGGATGAGCTGACTGCGGGGACAACTGCGTTGAGGATGACCGCTAAGCCGGTGACGCCGCCGGTGTTGAAGCTGTTGGGGAACTTGAAGAAATATACGCCTGCGGCCACCAGGAAGGTGCCCAGGGTAAGGAGGAGATATTCGTGAACCGACTCCTTAATACGCTGCATGAAAAAGACCTCTTTTCAATGGCGCCCCGCATTGTTTCACGTGGAACATGCGGCGTGGCGCCGCGTTTCCCGGAGATAGGGAGGACGGGCCCCCTCAACCCCTGGACCGCCGATTATTGTACCAAAAAAGACGGGAGAGGGCAATAGCCGTTTGCAGGAAAACAGTAGAAAAGTAACGGAGAATTTGGTAGAATAGAGAGCAAAGAGAGGAGAGAAAAACTATGTGGGAATTAGAAGAGCGCATCCGCCGGGACGGCATCGTGGAGGACGGCAGCGTGCTGAAGGTGGACGGCTTTTTGAACCATCAGATGGACGTGGAGCTGTTCGCGGCCATGGGCCGGGAGTGGGTGCGGCTGTTTGCCGGGGAGAGGGTCAACAAAATCCTGACCATCGAGGCGTCCGGCATCGGCATTGCCTGCGTCGCCGCCCAGGAATTCGGCGTGCCGGTGGTGTTCGCCAAGAAGAGCCGGACCAAAAATATCGCCGGGGATGTGTACCATGTGGAAGTGCCTTCCTTCACCCATGGCGGGGTCAGCGATGTGATCGTGTCCAAGCGGTTTTTACTGCCTACAGACCGGCTGCTGCTCATCGACGACTTTTTGGCAAACGGCGCGGCGCTGGAGGGGTTGATTGACCTGGCGGCCCAGGCCGGGGCTGCGGTGGTGGGCGCGGGGATCGCCATCGAGAAGGCGTTCCAGCCCGGCGGGGACCGCGTCCGCGCCAAGGGCGTGCGGGTGGAATCCCTGGCGCGGATCAAGGCCATGGGACAGGGGTGGGTTGAGTTCTGCTGAGCGCCCGCCGTCAGGAAATGAAGACGGACAGAAAAATTCCCAATGTTTCACGTGAAACACTGGGAACTTTTCTTAAAATGAGGAATGGAGGATAGAATGAAAAAGAAAGGATATCTCTTGCAAGGATTAAGATACCAAAGATATGTTGCAAAAGTTTACGTTTAAGTGTTACAGTAGTATTAAATCCCCCGGAGATTTTGAAAAAACTCCTCCAGCAGGGCGCGGCATTCCGGCTCCAGCAGGCCGCCGTACACACGGGGACGGTGGTTGAAGCGCTCCTCAAACAGGTTGAGCACCGAGCCGCAGCAACCGGACTTGTCCTCCTTCGCCCCATAGCGCACCGCGCCGATGCGGGCGTTGATGATGGCCCCGGCGCACATGGGGCAGGGCTCCAGGGTGACGTACAGGGTGCAGTCCGTCAGACGCCAATGCCCCACCACGGAGCAGGCCATGTCGATGGCCTCCACCTCGGCGTGGGCGGTGGCCTTGCCTGCCGCTTCCCGGCGGTTGCGGCCCCAGCCGATGACGCTGCCGTCCGGGGCGGCAACGACGCAGCCAACGGGCACATCACCGTCGGGAACGCACTCCTGGGCCAGGGCGATGGCCTCTCTCATATAGTCCTCGTGGGTCATGGGCGGTTCCTCCTTTTTGCCTCCGGCGACCCGCTTTTTCTTTGAAAAGAAAAAGCGGGGCAAAAAGAAACTTTTAGATTTTGACCATTTAAAATGGTCAAAACAAGGAAAGAAAATGGACTCCCCATCTGGGGGAGTCCATTATATCAGAATTTAGGGATGGAGGGAAGGGGGTCGCCGCAATAACCGAACGTTCCCTCAAATCCCAGTTGGTCACGGGCCGCAGAGTACCAGCGCCACTCCAAGATATAGCCGTCCCCCCTGTCAGGATAGACCCGGTAGGAATCGTCGAATCCGTCCAGCCGGGTGGGAGCGGAGTAGAGCGCCGTCCCATCCCAGGAGTACAACGACTGATTTCGGTCCAGCAAGGGCTCGCCTTGGGCGTCAAAGCAGATAAAGGTGTTGTGGGGATTGGATTCGCCACTGCTGTGGTCCGGGACGATGATAAATTCCGTGTAGCCGTAGTTGTCTGGCGTGCCGCCCACCACATAGTGGAAGGTAACCCCAGAGGGATCATTTACCGTGTGGATATAGGGGGTGTCCGCGTCAAATTCTCCGGTGATCTCCGTGCGGCTTCCGTCAAAGTCCAGAAAGAACCGTCCATCCTCCACTATCAGCCAGCGGTCGTTGTGTTGGGTAAAGTCGAGGTGTTCCATCTCCTCGTCCACGGTGATATGGACGTTGGACGGGGAGATGGCAAATATCCCGGCCAGGCCCGCCCCCACGGTCAGCAGGCACATGGCCGCCAGCGCCGCGGCCAGCAGCGCCATTTTCAGCGGCCTGCGCCGCCGCTTCGCCGGGGCGGCCTGGGCCAGCACCCGGCCCTTCACCGCCTCCAGATCGGCGGTACTTCCGCCTGTGGGAAAAAACTCCGTGTCCGTGTATTCATCCATCAGCTTGGAGATTTCCAGCCGTTTCATATCCATACCCTTCCTTTCGCAAATAGGTTTTCAGCGTCTCCCGCCCCCGGCGCAGCCAGGTCTTGGCGGTGGACAGGTTCAATCCCATGGCCAGCGCCGCCTCCTGGACGGTCTGGCCATAGTAGTAGTGCCGGACAAACAGCTCCCGCTGAGGTTTGTCCAACTGGGATAGGGCCCGGTTGACCATCCGGGCCGTCTCCTGGTGATCCAGCTCCCGGTCGGGGCCGTCCGCCTCCAGGAGCAGCGCGTCTTCCTCTAAGGGCAGGCTCTCCCGGTCCGCCCGGAGCAGGTTGAAGGCCCGGTTCCGGGCGATGGCCCCCAGGTAGCCCTTCACCTGGCCGGGGCGGAGCTTGTCCCGGTTGTCCCAGGCGGCCAGGAATACGTCCGCCGTCAGCTCCTCCACGTCCGCCTGCCGCCCCCGCAGGATGCGGGCGATCACCGAGGAGACGTAGGGCGTGTACCGGTCCAGCAGCTCCTCCAGGGCGGGCAGGTCACCACGGCGCAGGGCCTTAGTCAGTTGTTCTTCCGTCAAAAAATCACCGCCTCAGATGTTTCACGTGAAACATCATATTCATATGGATAGATGAAAAGCGCTTTTCATCTATCATAACACAGCAGAGAGGGAAATGGTTTCAAGCGGCTCTCATTTTTTATCCGGAAAAAGAGAGGACAAGGCGGCGGAAATGCGGTATACTGAATCCAGTTTCGAAACTAAAAAAGGAGCGAGGCAATATGGAATGGATCGACCGGCTCAACCGGGCGGTGGAGTACCTGGAGGGGCATTTGGAGTCCCCCGACCTGCGGGAGGCGGCGAAGATCGCGTGCTGCTCCCCCTACCACTTTCAGCGGATGTTCACCCTGCTGTCCGGGGCGCCGCTGTCGGAGTATATCCGGCGGCGGAGGATGTCCCGGGCGGCGGCGGACCTGCAAGGCGGGGAGAGGATTGTGGATGTGGCGCTGAAATACGGCTACAGCTCGCCCACCGCCTTTAACCGGGCGTTTCAGGCGGTCCACGGGCTGCCGCCCTCGGCGGCGAAAACGCCGGGGGCGGTCCTGAAAAGCCATCCGCCCCTGCGCTTCGCTATCACAGTACAAGGAGTGGAAGAAATGGAGTATCGGATTGAAAAAAGAGGCCCGTTCCGGGTCATAGGGGTGTCCGCGCCCCTGGAGAAGGACATGGAGGAGAACTTCAAGTGCGTGCCCGAGCTGTGGGACAGGGCATCGGCGGACGGCACCATCCCCCGGCTGGCCGCGTTGATGGACGGCGAACCCCGTGGCCTGCTGGGGGTGTGCGATGGTGTGGACAGCTCCCGGTATTATATCGCCGTGGCCTCCTCCGCCCCGGCGGAGGGAGGACTGGAGGAGTACGCCGTACCCGCCTTCACCTGGGCCGTGTTCCCCGGAAAGGGGGGCGGAGCCGCCGCCATCCAGGAGCTGGAACGGCGGGTGGTTACCGAGTGGCTGCCAACCTCCGGCTATGAGTACGCCGAAGGGCCGGACGTAGAGGTATACCTGGACCCCGATCCCACACAGGGTCAATATGAGGTGTGGATTCCCGTAGTCAAGGCTAAAGGATAAAAAGAGGGCCCGCACGGCATAAAACCGTGCGGGCCCCTTTTGCTTGAAACTGATTAAGTATTTTACCGCTTGTTGCTCCTGCGCCAAATACCCATCTTTTCCGCATTGGCGATGAGCTCCTCCCGGAAATCGGGGTGGGCAATACTGATGATGCCCGCAGCCCGCTCCCAGGTGGACAGACCCTTCAGGTTCGCCATGCCGTACTCGGTGACCAGGTACTGCACGCAGGATCGGGGATCGGTGACGATGGAGCCCGGGGTCAGGGTGGGCACAATGCGGCTCTTGACGCTGCCATCCTTGCCCTTCACAGTGGAGGACAGGCAGATGAAGCTTTTGCCGCCCTTGGACAGGTACGCGCCCATGACGAAGTCAAGCTGTCCGCCGGTGCCGGAGATGTGCTTCAAACCCGCCGACTCCGCGTTGACCTGTCCGGTCAGGTCCAGGTCGATGGCGTTGTTGATGGAGATGAAGTTGTCCAACTGGGCCAAAATGCGCACATCGTTGGTGTAGTCCACCGGCGCGGCCATGACCTCCGGATTGCGGTTCACATAGTCGTACAGCTTCTGGGTGCCCGCCGCAAAGGCGTACACCTGACGGCCCTTGTCCAGGTTCTTGCGCCTGCCGGTGATTTTGCCCGCCAGGGCGATGTCCACGAAGCCGTCCACGTACATCTCGGTGTGAATGCCCAGGTCCTTCAGGTCGGACTGGGCGATCATGGAGCCCACGGCGTTGGGCATACCGCCGATGCCAAGCTGGAGGCAGGCCCCATTGGGAATTTCGGGCACGATCAGATTGGCCACGGCCTTGTCCACCTCGGAGGGTTCCCCGCCGCCGCCAAGCTGGGCGATGGCGGGATGGCTGCCCTCCACCACGTAGTCCACGTCCTTGATATTGATCTCACAGCCGGTGAGGCCGTACACCCAGGGCATGTTCCGGTTGACCTCGACGATGATAGTCTTGGCCTTGTCCAGCATGTCCGCCAGGTGGGAGGAGGCCAGGGCATAGCTGAAATTGCCGTGGTCGTCCATGGGGGTGACCTGGAGCATGGCCACGTCCACGCTCACGTTGTCCCGGTAGTACCGGGGCAGCTCGGAGTAGCGGATGGGGGCGAAAAAGCCCATGCCCTTGGCTATAATCTTGCGGTCCACGCCGGAGCAGTGCCAGGCGTTCCAGGTGAAGTGCTCCCCCGCGTCGTCGGCCTTGCAGATCTCGGGCATCCACATGGTGACGCCGCCCCGGACCTTCACATCGAACAGCTCGTCCTTGCGGGCCGCCAGGGCCGTATCCAGAGCCACCGGGTGGTTGGTACACCAGGCGTAGTCCACCCAGTCGCCGGACTTGACCGCCTTCACCGCCTCCTCGGCGGTGGTGAGTTTCTCTTTGTAAAGTGCCTGGTAGTCCATATCAGACCCCTATATTCAGCACTTCTCGAAGATGGTGGCGACGCCCATGCCGCCGCCGATGCACAGGGTGGCCAAGCCGCGCTTGGCGTCGTCCCGCTTCTGCATCTCGTGGAGCAGGGTGACGATGATACGGGCGCCGGAAGCGCCCACAGGGTGGCCGATGGAGATGGCGCCGCCGTTGACGTTGACCTTGTCCATATCGAACTCCAGCTCACGGGCCACGGCCACGGACTGGGCGGCAAAGGCCTCGTTGGCCTCCACCAGGTCAATGTCCTTGATGGTCACGCCGGCCTTCTTCATGGCCTCGCGGGAGGCGGGCACAGGGCCCACGCCCATAATCTTGGGGTCCACGCCGCCGTGGCCCCAGCTCACCAGCTTGGCCATGGGCTTCAGGCCGTACTTCTCAACGGCCTCGCCGGAGGCCAGCACGATGGCGGCCGCGCCGTCGTTGATGCCGGAGGCATTGGCGGCGGTGACGCGCTGGACGTGCTTCCTGGTGTCGGCCTCATGGACCTTGGTCACCTCGAAGGTGTGGACGACCTCGTCCTCAACGCCCTCGGGACCCACGGGGAACGCGCCGCGCAGCTTGGCAATGCCCTCGGCGGTGACGCCGGCCTTGGGGAACTCGTCCACCTTGAACTCCACCATTTCCTTCTTCTTCTTCACCATGACGGGGACGATCTCAGCATCAAACTTGCCGGCCTTCTGGGCGGCCTCGGTCTTTTGCTGGGAGGAGGCGGCAAAGGCGTCCAGCTCCTCGCGGGTGATGCCCCAGATGTCGCAGATATTCTCAGCGGTGGTGCCCATGTGGTAGTTGTTGTAGGCGTCCCACAGGCCGTCCTTGATCATGGTGTCAACCAGCTTCTTGTCGCCCATGCGGGCGCCCCAGCGGGCGTCCATGGAGGCGAAGGGGGCCGCGCTCATGTTCTCGGTGCCGCCGCAGACCACGATCTCCGCGTCGCCGGAGCGGATGGCCCGGGCGGCCTCGATGACGGACTTCATGCCGGAGCCGCACACCATGCCCACGGTATAGGCGGGGACGTTAAAGGGAATGCCGGCCTTGATGGCCACCTGACGGGCGGGGTTCTGGCCCTGGGCGGCGGTCAGAATGCAGCCGAACATGACCTCGTCCACCTGCTCGGGCTTCACGTTGGCCCGGTTCAGGACCTCCTTCACCACGGCGGCGCCCAGGTCGGTGGCGGGGACGTCCTTCAGGCTTCCGCCAAAGGAGCCCACCGCAGTACGGCAGCAATTGACCACATATAAATCTTTCATGGGTATCGACCTCCAAATCAAATTTTGTGTTTCCCTGTTTGTTAGAAATCTGACATTGTTAGAATTCTAACTAACATTCATTATAAACAGGTGGGGCCAAAATTGCAACAGGCAAATTCAAAGAAGCGCGAAAAAGCGGACAGTGAGGAAGCTTGGAGCGGAGCGAGGACAAAAGCCCAGCCGCCGCGCAGCGGCAGGCGGGTTTTGCCCGAGACGGAGCGAAAGCGACCGAACGCCCTGGCCGCTTTGCAGCGTGACAATAGGAAGCGAAAAAAGAAACTTTTAGACTTCTATCAAGAAATGACCGCTGTGATTGGGAAATGGGTGGAAACAAATCTGTTTTTTTTAATAAAATTAGCATTGATTTTCCGGTCGAGCGGCGGCCTTACGGGATTTACTGCGTTTGTAACGGTCTAAAAGTTCTTTCTGGTTCTCTTTCTTTCAAGAAAGAGAACGGCCTTCCCGGCCGCGGCGCACCGCCTTTTCGGTTTCGCAGATGACGAGAGGGGTGAGGGACAGGCCCAGCACCACCAGCCACTCCACAGGGTTGAGCATGCACACCTGGAACACCGCCATCAGCGGGGGCACCAGCAGTACCGAGAGCTGGAGGGCCATACCCACCAGGAACGCCTTGTTCATGGCCGGGTTGGTCAGCAGGCCGATGTGGGCGATGGACTGGTGCTCGCTGCGCACGTCGTAAGCGTGGAAGAGCTGGCAAAAAGTGAGGGTGGCAAAGGCCATGGTGTTGGCGGTGGCGTCCGCCAGGGCGGGGTCGCTGAGCACATACTCCCCCAGCCAGTAGGCCGCCAGGGTCAGCAGGCCCACCATGGTCCCTTGCCAGGCCAGGCGGATGGAAAATTGCCTGGTAAACAGCGGCTCCGAGGCGGCCCGGGGCTTTTCCATCATCACGGAGGGTTCCACCGGCTCCATGCCCAGGGCCAGGGCGGGGAGGGAGTCGGTCACCAGGTTCAGCCACAAAAGCTGCACCGCCACCAGGGGGGGCTGGTGGAAGTTCAGCAGGGTGGCAAGGAACAGGGTGACAATCTCGCCAATGTTGCAGGAGAGCAGGTAGTGGATGGCCTTCTTGATGTTGGAGTAAATGCCCCGGCCCTGCTCCACCGCCTTGACGATGGTGGCGAAGTTGTCGTCGGTGAGAATCATGTCCGCCGCGCCTTTGGCCACGTCGGTGCCGGTGACGCCCATGGCACAGCCGATATCCGCCACCTTGAGGGCGGGGGCGTCGTTTACCCCGTCGCCTGTCATGGCCACCACCATGCCCTTCTTCTGCCACGCCTTGACGATGCGCATTTTGTGCTCCGGGGATACCCGGGCGTAGACGGCGAATTTATCCACGTCCTGCTCCAGCAGCTCCTGGGGCATGAAGTCCAGGTCCTCGCCGGTGATGGCCAGATCGCCGGGGCGGAAAATGTCCAGTTCTTTGGCAATGGCTACGGCGGTGAGCTTGTGGTCGCCGGTGATCATCACCGGGCGGATGCCCGCGGCGTAGCACTGGGCCACCGCGTCCTTGACCTCTATCCGGGGCGGGTCGATCATGCCCACCAGGCCCACGAAGGTCAGGTTTGCCTCCAATTCCCCGCTGGTTGGGTTGACGGAGGGTAATTGATCCATGTCTTTATACCCGCAGGCGAGGACCCGCAGGGCCTGCTCCGCCATGGAGGCGTTGGCGTTCTCCACGTCCCGGGCCAGGGAGGCGGTGAGGGGAACGACAGACCCGGCCAGGATATGGGTGCAACGGGAGAGCAGCACGTCCGGCGCGCCCTTCACCATGACCCGGTATTTCCCGCCCACGGGGTGGACGGTGCTCATCAGCTTGCGGTCGGAGTCGAAGGGCAGCTCGGCCACCCGGGGCAGCTCCTTCTCCATGGCGTTTTTGTCCAGGCCGTCCAGCAGGGCCGCGTCTACAAAAGCGGTTTCAGTGGGGTCTCCGGTGGTTTTGCCGTCGGGGGCAAGCACGGTGTCGTTACAAAGTGCGCCGATGGTCAGGGCCTCTTTGCGGTGGCGGTCGCCAGGGGTCCACACCTGCTTGACCGTCATTTTGTTCATGGTCAGGGTGCCCGTCTTGTCCGAGCAGATCACCCCCGCGCAGCCCAGGGTCTCCACGGCGGGCAGCTTTTTCACGATGGCGTTGTGCTTCACCATGCGCTGCACGCCCAGGGCCAGCACGATGGTGACGATGGCGGGCAGCCCCTCCGGGATGGCGGCCACCGCCAGGGACACCGCCGCCATCAGCATTTCCAGCAGGGGCCGGTGGTAGAGCAGCCCCACGCCGAACATGATTGCGCACACGGCGAGGCAGACGAAGGACAGGGTTTTTGAAATTTCCGTCAGCTTGCGCTGGAGGGGGGTGGACGCGTCCTCCTCGCCCATGAGCATCCCGGCGATGCGGCCCACCTCGCTGTTCATGCCCGTGTCCGTCACCACGCACACCGCCCGGCCGTTGGTGACGACGGTGGACGAGATCACCATGTTGCTCCGGTCGCCCAGGACGGTCCCGGCGGGCAGGACCTGGTCCGCCTGCTTGTTCACCGGGACGGATTCGCCGGTCATGGCGGACTCGTCCGCCTTCAAATTGGCGCACTCCAGAATCCGGGCATCGGCGGGCACCAGATCGCCAGCCTCCAGCACGATGATGTCGCCGGGGACCAGCAGGTCGGTCTCCAGCCGGATCTGCTCCCCGCCCCGGACTACCTTGGCCAGGGGGGCAGACATTTTCTGCAAGGCCTCCAGGGCCTTTTCCGCGCTGTCCTCCTGGGAGATGGAGATGCAGGCGTTCACCACCACGATGACCAGGATGATGAGGGCCTCGATCCAGTCCTCCCCGCCGGAGGACAGCAGGGACAGTGCCGCCGCGGCCAGCAGGACAAGAATCATGGGGTCCTTCATCTGAGCCAGGAAACGGGCGGCCAGGGACTCCTTCTTCGCCCCGGCCAACTTGTTGGGGCCGTACTGCTCCAAACGCTCCTGGGCCTGGCGGGGGGTCAGGCCGGAACGGCTGACGCCCAGCTCGCTCAGCGTCTGGCCGGGGGTCTTGGCATACCATTGGCTCATAAGTCCAACACTCCTTTTCTTTCCTTCCAATATACCGGGTTTTTGGGGTCGAATGGTAGGGAAGGGGGACAAGCAGAGAAAAAAGACCTATCCGCAGTCTGAGACTGCGGATAGGTCTTACCGTTTCATACGGGACCAGACGGCAGAAGCCGCCTTGCTGTTGGCGCCCATAACGGGACAAGCCCGCCGGTTACTCCCCTATCACTTTGGGAAGATAATAGCAGAAATGGGGGCGGCTGTCAAGGGGAGGGGCCAAAGAGGCAACCTCAGAGGAAAATACGCAAGAGCTAATTATTTCCATAATTAGCTCTTGCGTCAGCCTGTTGAAGAAGCTGGAAAAGCAGCTTCTACTTGTTTATGAGCCGTTCATTTGCGATGAGCAGGAAAAAGAACGCGATCGTTATGCTTGAACATATAAGGGTTACCGCCTGGTTGTGAAAAGTGCAGTCAGACAGCGTTGCGATTGCGGCAGCACACGCGATCCCCAGTTGTAAAAATGCCTTATTCCTTTGCCACCGTTCTCGATTTTCTGCATCTAAATATTCTCTCCTGATGCCCCAATCGCATTTTTTAAAATTCAGGGCGGACATTAAGAAAAAATAGAAAATACCGATGACAACTAAAACAGCCGCTGGCTCCATGAGAAATCCCACTTCTCCTGTTGCCTGCCGCGCGTGCTTTCGGAATTATTAGCCCACCCCGCCGCTCTCCACAGGAGCGCCGGCGGCGGACTCCTGCTCGGCCAGGGCCTGGTGGTAGGCGGCCAGACGGTCGTAGAAAACGGCCACGTCCAGATTTTTCAAGGCGTCGGACTGGGTGACGACAGCCTCCTCCCGCCACTGGGCGATGAGCTCGTCCAGGGCGTTCTGGCGGAAGGCTTCAGCGTAGCCGCCCTCGGCCAGCTCCTCATCGGTGACATCCGTGGGCAGGCGCAGGATGATGTGATAGCCGAACTCCGACTCCACAATGCCGGACAGCTCGCCGTCCTTGAGGGCCAGGGACGCCTCCTCAAAGGGGGCCACCATGTCGCCGGGGGCGGCCAGGTAGCCGCCGGGGTTGTTCTGGGGGTTGTCCTCGCTGTGGGCCATCATCAGCTCGTCAAACCTGGCGGGCAGGTCGTCCGCTGCCTGGAGCTGGGCCAGCAGGTCCTCCGCCTGGGCCCTTTTCTCGGCCACCTGGTCCTCGGGCAGGGGCTGGCGGCTGCCGTCCACCGTCTTGAGCAGGATGTGCTTGACCCGGTACAGGTAGGCGTTCAGCTCCTCCGTGGTGGGAGCGTGGGTGGTGGCCTCATAGACATTGTCGTAATAGGTGTTCATGGCGAAGATGAACTCGGCGCTTTCGTCGGTCAGGCCCCAGTAGGGGACGGCGTTGGCCTCCAGGTCCGCCTCCTCCAGGGCGGTGCGGACCTCCTCAGCCTGGGCGTCGGTGAGCAGGCAGCCCAGCTCCGCCGCCCTCTGGCGGATCAGGACGTGGTACAGCGTCATGGAGAGGCTTTCCTCCAGCACGGTGTCGGCCGCGTCGGCCAGGGACATGCCGAGATAGGGGAGATAGGTCTGCATGTTCAGACAGTTCATGCCCAGCAGGTACAGAAACAGGTCGGCGGGCACGTCCTGGCCGTTGACGGTGAGCATGGTGTCGGTGGGGGACACCCCGGCGGCAAATTCCAGCACGGGCTGGGTCAGGTCGGCCACAATGGCGGGAGAGGCGCTCTCGCCGGGGTCCGCGGACGCTCCGGCGGAGGGGTCCGCGGAGGGGCTTTCGTTGCCGTCGCCGCTTCCGCAGGCGAACAGGGACAGGGCCATGGCCGCCGTCAGCAACAGGGCCAGAAGTCGTTTCCAGTTTTTCATGTTATACTCCAATCCATGAGAGAAAAATTTACGGGTCAGGCGCCGTTGAGGGGTATTATACATCAACAGGACGGCAAATGCAAATCCAGGTTGCGGATGGGAAGCGCGAGGATAACCGCGCAGGGGAGCTTGGACCAAAGCGAAGGCAAAAGTCCAGCCGTCGCAAAGCGGGGGCGGGTTTTGTCTGAGTCGGAGGGAAAGCGGCCCGGCCGCGCGGTCAATCTGAGCGTGACAAGGAAGCGGCTCGGTCGCTTGCCGCGAGCAGCACGATTCCAGGCTGCCGGGCGCCATCCCTAGGCCTCCTCCGGGTCCAGCAGGGCCGCGTACCGCTCCACCGCCTGGGTGGCCACGCGCAGGGGGTCCTCCCCCTTTTTCAGCTTCAGGGTGAGGGCAGGGGCGTCGCCAGGGGAGAACAGCATCCGCCCGGGATACTGCCCCGCCAGGGCGGCGATGGGTTCCAGGTCGAACTGGTCCAGGGCGAAGGTGAGGGCGGCGCCCTTCTGGGTGATCTCCGTGATGGAACAGGAGGCCGCCCGCCCCCGGAGCAGGGCCGCAGAGATCAGGTTGTTCACCTGGCGGGGCGGGTCCCCAAAGCGGTCGATGAGCTCGTCGGTCATGTCGTCCGCGTCCTGCGGGGTGCGCACGCGGGCGATGCGGCGGTACAGGTCCATGCGCTGGCCCGCGTCGGGCACGTAGCGGTCCGGGATGGAGGCGGAGATGGTCAGGTCCACCGTACACTCGGGGGTTCTTGCCGGGGCCACGCCCTTCTCCTCCAATACCGCCTCCTCCAGCAGTTTCAGATAGAGGTCGTAACCCACGCTCATCAAAAAACCGGACTGCTCCGGGCCCAGCAGGTTGCCCGCGCCCCGAATCTCCAGGTCACGCATGGCAATTTTAAATCCGGAGCCAAATTCCGCGTACTCCCGGATGGCGCTCAAACGCTTGGCGGCGATCTCCGTGAGTACCTTGCCCTGCCGGTAGGTCATGTAGGCGTAGGCTCGCCGGGGGGAGCGGCCCACCCGGCCGCGAATCTGGTGGAGCTGGGACAGGCCCATTTTATCCGCGTCCTCAATGATGAGGGTGTTTACGTTGGCGATGTCGATGCCCGTCTCGATGATGGTGGTACACACCAGCACGTCCACCTCGCCGTCGGACACCCGGGTCATGACGTCGGACAGCTCTTCCTGGCTCATCTTGCCGTGGCCCACCGCCACCACCGCGTCCTCCCCCAGCATGTCCTTGATACGGGCGGCGGTGCGCTGGATGGTGTCTACCCGGTTGTGGAGGTAATACACCTGCCCGCCCCGCTCCAACTCCCGGCGCATGGTGTCGGCCAGCACCGACCAGTCGTGCTCCAGCACGTAGGTCTGCACCGGCTGGCGGTTGGCGGGGGGCTCCTCAATGGCGGACATGTCCCGGATGCCGGACAGGGCCATATTCAGGGTGCGGGGGATGGGGGTGGCGGACAGGGTGAGCACGTCCACCTGCTTGCTCATTTCCTTCAAGCGCTCCTTGTGGGTGACGCCGAAGCGCTGCTCCTCATCCACCACCAGCAGGCCCAGGTCTTTAAAATGCACGTCCTTTTGCAGCAGCCGGTGGGTGCCGATCAGCAGGTCCACCGAGCCGTTTTCCACCCCGGCCAGCGCCTTTTTCATCTGGGCGGGGGTGCGGAAGCGGCTGACCACCTCGATCTCCACCGGGTACTTGGCAAAGCGCGAACGGGCCGTCAGGTAGTGCTGGCGGGCCAGCACGGTGGTGGGCACCAGAATCGCCGCCTGCTTCCCGTCCAGGACGCATTTCATCACGGCCCGCAGGGCTACCTCCGTCTTGCCGTAGCCCACGTCGCCGCACAGCAGGCGGTCCATGGGGCGGGGGGCCTCCATGTCCTGCTTAATCTCCCGGATGGAGCGGAGCTGGTCCTCCGTCTCGTCGTAAGGAAAGTCCTCCTCAAACTCCTTCTGCCAGGGGGAGTCGGGGGCGAAGGCGTATCCCGGCTGACGCTGGCGCTGGGCGTAGAGCTGGATCAGGCCCTTGGCCAGGTCCTTCACCGCCTTCCGGGTGCGGGTCTTGGCCTTTTCCCAGTCCGTGCCGCCCAGCTTGGAGAGCTTTTTCGTCTCCGGGTCGTCCCCGCTGCCGATATACTTGGCAATGGCGTCCAGTTGGGTGGCGGGGAGATAGAGCACGTCCGCCCCGGCGTAAGCCAGCTTGACGTAGTCCTTTTCCACACCGTCCACCGTCATCTTTACCATGCCCACGAAGCGGCCGATGCCGTGATGCTCGTGGACGATCAGATCTCCGGGGGACAGATCTGTAAAGGAATCTACCTTGCGGCGGTCTGCGGCGTTTTTCAGGCGCTTGCTTTTCCGGCGCGGTTCGTTTGCGCCTTCGGTGAGTACGGCATAGGGGCAGCCGATGTAGTCAAAGCCCGCCGACAGCCCGCCTACGGCGATGGTGATTCCACCAGGTTGGGGCAGACCGTGGAGTTGGAAGTCCACCGCTGAGCGCACTCCGCGCTCCCGAAGCAGGGACTGCAGGTTCAGCGCCCGCTGCTCGCTGCCCACCAGCACCACCGTGCCCATACCGGCCGCCTGGAGCTGGGTCAGGTCCGCCGCCGCCGCGTCCAGGCTGGCCCCGAAGGAGGAGAGCTGACGGCCCTGGGCGGTCAGAATGTCCTTGGGGGGCAGGGGAGCGGCGGAGGTGGTGAAGGAGTCCAGGAAGCATAGGGCGTGGTCGGACAGCGCCGCCATCAGCTCGTCCATGGTGGCGGCGAATTGGGCGTGCTTGCCGTCCAGCTTGCCCGCTTCCAGCAGGGTTTTTACATCTTCGTTCAACTGCCACAGCCAGTTTTTGCCCCGCTCCGCCACCCGGCTGGACTCGGACAGGCAGACGACGGCGTCCGGGGGCAGGTGGTGGGCGGCGGTGGCCAGTTTGGAATAGCGGGCGGGAAGCTGCCGGTCGGTGGGGCGATCCCAGTTTCCGTTTTCGTCCTTGAAGGGGAGCAGCTCGCTGACGGGGAGGAACACCGCCCGGTCCAGATGGCCGACCCGGCGCTGGGAGGATACGTCGAACAGGCCCATGGAGTCCACGGCCCGGTCCCAGAACTCCACTCGGACGGGATTGTCCTGGCCGGGAGAGAACACGTCCAGGATGCCGCCCCGCAGGGCGAATTGCCCCACGCCCTCCACCTGCGGGCAGCGGGTATAGCCCAAAGCGGCCAGCCGGTCAGCCAGCTCGTCCATGTCGTAGCTGCCGTTGGACTCCAGGGTGACGATATGGCCGGCCAGCTCGTCCGGCGGGAGGGTGCGCTGGAGCAGCCCCTCCACCGTGGCGGCGATGAGCTTGATTTTGCCTTGGGCCATGGCATGGAAGGCGGCAAGGCGCTGATGCTCCCACTGGCGGGAAGCCACCGCCCCGTCGTGGAACAGAAATTCCCGCGCGCCGAGCATGGTGGCCGGTACCCCCGTCAGCGCCGTCACGTCCGCCGCCAGCCGGGCGCACTCTCCCTCGTCCGCGCACACCAGTACCACGGGCACGTCCAGCCGGGCCAGCAGGCCCGCCGCGAAATGGGCCCGGTGGATGGGGGACAGGCCCGCCACCTCCACCGGCGAACGGCCCCCCTCCAGGGCGGCGGTCAGCCGGAGAAACTCCGGCACCTCGTTCAAAATGTTCAGCAGCAGTTTCATGGGTTACCTCGAAGTTTGAAAAAATTGGAAAGTATAGGCGCAACTGCGCCCGGGGCGGCGAGGCCCGCGCCTCCCGCTGCGGATGGGCGGGCGGTGCGTTGGGAGTTACCCTGGCGTGCCGCCGCACAACGGACAGACGGACGGGCCGGAGCCAACGGCCCCGCTAGTTGTAGCGGTTCATCGCTTTTTGCGGCCCGTCCCGCAAAAAGCATTCCACCGCGTCCGCCGCCCGCTTCACCGCTTCGTCCATGACCTTCCTGTCCTCGCCCTGGAACCTGCTCAGCACCCAATCCGCCATGTCGTAGCCCGGATGGGGCTTTTCCCCCACGCCCACCTTGAGGCGGGGGAACTGGTCGCTTCCCAGGTGCTGAATGATGCTTTTCAGCCCGTTGTGCCCCCCGGCGGAGCCGCCCGTTCGGATGCGCAGCTTCCCCAGGGGCAGGTCCACGTCGTCGGAGATGACCAGCACGCGATCCGGCGCGATCTTATAGAATTTGGCCGCCTCCCCCACCGCCTCGCCGGACAGGTTCATGTAGGTGGTGGGCTTCATCACCAGCGCGCCCTGGCCGCCGATTGCCGCGGTGTTGGTCAGGGCCTTGTACTTCAAGCGCTGGATGGGAAAACGGCCCCGTTCCCCCAGCTCGTCCGCCACCATGAAACCCACGTTGTGGCGGGTGCCTTCATACTTGTCGCCCGGATTGCCCAGGCCCACGATGAGCCAGGACACGGGCGCTTTTTTTTGGAAAAACACGTCGATACCTCCCAAATGGAACAACCGCCCCGGAGCCTTGCCCCCGGAGCGGAGTTTTTCCTATCTGTGTTGTATGGGACCCGAACGGGGCCCACGCAAAGCCGCCCTTTGGCTTTGTGGGGAAAGGAGGGGCGGCGGGGCGAGTGAGCTTTCGCGCCTGCGCGGAAGCGAAGGATGCGGAGCTTGTCCCGGCGCCGTTGCGCTGCGCCTGTTCGCGACGGCTCCACAGCCGTTTACTGCCACAACTTCGATACGGAGCGCTCCTCATAGATGCGCTCAATGGCCTCGGCAAACAGATGGGCCACGGACAGGTACTTGATCTTCGGGCATACCTCCGCGATGTTGTCCTTGGGCTGGATGGTGTCCAGAAACACCATCTCGTCCAGCGCGGAGGCGTTGATCCGGTCAATGGCGGGACCGGACAGCACGCCGTGGCTGGCGCAGGCGGAGACGGACTTGGCGTGGCCGATCTCCACCAGGGCCTGGGCGGCGTGGCACAGGGAGCCACCGGTATCCACCATGTCGTCCAACAGGATCACATTTTTGCCGGTGACGTCGCCGATGATGTTCATGACCTCGGAGGAGTTGGCCTTCTGGCGGCGCTTGTCCACGATGGCCATGGGCATGTCCAGCTTCTGGGCGAACGCCCGGGCGCGGGCCACGCTGCCCACGTCGGGAGAGACCACCATGGTCTCGTCATGCACGGGGGCGAAGCGGCGGAAGAAATGATCCACAAACACCGGGGAACCCAAAAGATTGTCCACCGGAATGTCAAAAAAACCCTGAATCTGGTTGGCGTGGAGGTCCATGGTCAGCACACGGTCGGCGCCCGCACGGGTAATCAGGTTGGCCACCAGCTTGGCGGAAATGGGGTCGCGGGGCTTGGTCTTGCGGTCCTGCCGGGCGTAGCCGAAGTAGGGAATCACGGCGGTAATCCGGCCTGCGGAGGCCCGCTTCAGCGCGTCGATCATAATGAGCAGCTCCATCAGGTTGTCGTTGACCGGAGAGCTGGTGGACTGGACGACGAACACGTCGGAGCCGCGGACGGTCTCAAAAATGGACACAAAGTTTTCGCCGTCGGAGAACGCGCCGGTCTCGGCGTTCCCCAGGGGGATGCTCAATTCCTTGCAGATGTCGCGGGCCAGAGCCTTGCTGGAGCTGCCGGAGAAGATTTTCAAATCCTTGCCGTGTGAGATCATGCTTCCCATCTTCCTCTCTTAAATCGTAAGATTCACTTCCATACATATATTCACTCCCGGCGCATAGCCGGAAGCGTAGCGACTTGAAGAACATTATACCAGAAAGCAGGATTTTTTGAAGGGATTTTTCATATTTCTAAAAATATTGTATTATCCCGACAAAAGGCCGGGAGGGAAAAAAGGAAAAAGCGGTGAAAATGTAGAAACCCGTCTCAGGCGACGGCGGAGGGCAGCCAGCGCTGAATACGCCGGACGCGGTACAGGTGGACCACCTCAATGGTGGCACAGATTTTGTCCGCTATGTTCACCGCCAGAGCCTCCCGGCACCGGGGCAGATGGACCGCAAGAGGGAACATATGGGACACAATGGCGTTTTTCTCGTTCTCGGTCAGGTCGGGGCACAGGGCCATCGCGTTGCGCAGGGCGAACTCCGGATGGTCCAGGCATTGGTTCCCCGGGTGGGCGGAGCTGTCCGTGGGGTCGTATAAGTAGAGGTCGTGGAGCAGGCCCGCCCGGGCGGCGGCCCGGTAGTCCCAGCGGAAATAACGGGCCAGCCGGAAAGCCACGTAGGATACGAACAGACAGTGGTCGTAACAGGTGGCGCAGAAATGGCGGCGCCACTGCTTCATGGAGTTGACCTCAGAGGTGTTCAGCAGGGGGCTGACACACTGGAGAAAGGCGGCGGTATTCAAATCGTGCTTGGACATGGGACAAAACTCCTTCCATATACTGGGGGATGAAAAAGTGCCATTTTATTACAAAATGTTATGAATTTTGCGCTTGTTTTACGCTGTGAAATCATTATAGCAGACAAAGACCGTTTTGTCAGCAGTCTTTTGCAAATTTTAATGTGCAAAAATTGGAAAATTTTTCTTGCGCTTGACAATGCGCCGCCGGTATGTTACCATAACTGTACTAATACGTATAATACAATTGTCGAAAGGAGGCGGGGCTATGCTCAGCCTGAATTACCGGGACAGCCGCCCCATCTACGAGCAGGTGCGCGACGGCCTGCGCCGGCTCATCATCACAGGGGCTATTCCGGCGGGGGACAAACTCCCGTCCGTCCGGGCCATGGCGGCGCAGCTCGCCATCAACCCCAACACCATCCAGCGGGCCTACGAGTCGCTGGAGCAGGAGGGGTATGCCTACTCGGTGCCGGGCAAGGGCAGCTTTGCCGCCCTGCCCCAGGACGTCACCGACAAGCGCCGGGAGGAGCTGCTGGCAAAGCTGGACGCCATTGTGCAGGAGCTGGTGTACCTGGGAATGGCTCCGGCGGACATCGGCGCGCGGTGCGCGGCGTGGAAGGAGGATGCGAAATGATTGAAGTCAAAAACGTGGCCAAGAGCTTTGACGGCTTCCATGCCCTGGACGGGCTGACCATGACGGTGCCCCGGGGGGCCATTTACGGACTGGTGGGACCTAACGGGGCGGGCAAGTCCACCATTCTGCGCCACCTGTGCGGGGCCTACCGGCAGGACTCCGGGGAGATCACCTTGGAGGGCGCGCCCATCTACGAAAACCCCGCTGTCAAGACCCGGATGGCGGTGATTCCCGACGAGCTGTATTATTTTGGGTCGGCCTCTACCCGGGATATGATGAAATTTTATGAGGGCATCTATCCCAGCTTCGATGTGGAGCGCTACCAGCGCCTGAAAGAGGCGTTCCCCGAGGTGGACGAGAAACGGCCCATCCGCCGGCTGTCCAAGGGGATGCAGAAGCAGTCCGCGTTCTGGCTGGCCCTGAGCTGCAAGCCGGACTACCTGCTGCTGGACGAGCCGGTGGACGGCCTGGACCCGGTGATGCGGCGGCAGGTGTGGTCCCTGCTCATGGGGGACGTGGCGGAGCGGGGGACCACGGTGCTGGTGTCCTCCCACAATCTACGCGAATTGGAGGACGTGTGCGACCATGTGGGCATCCTCAGCCACGGCAGGGTGGCGCTGGAGCGCTCCCTCACCGAGCTTCAGGGCGGCACGGTAAAGATGCAGATCGCCTTTGAGAGCGAGGCCCCGCCCGAGCTGCCCGCCGGCTTGCAGGTGGTCCACACCAGCAATGTAGGCCGGGTGTATACCTACATCGTCCGTGGGACGGCGGAGGAGGTCACGGCAAAATTCGAGCGGCTGAACCCGCTGTTCGCCGACGCGCTCCCCCTGACGCTGGAGGAGATCTTTATCTATGAAATGGGAGGTGAGGACTATGCGGTCCGTGATATTGTTCTTTGACCGGGTAGTCTGCCAAGAGAGCGCCGTCGGCGGGAAAAGCGGGAGGTGAAGGAGATGAAGTCCAAAAAATGGTTCTTTGATTTGACGGTATACAAGAAAACCATCGCGCGGTTCTGGCCCCTGTGGGCGGCATATTTTGTCATTTGGCTCATTTTTCTGCCCTTGCAGGGGCTGATGTACCTGCGCATGGACGCCAACGACCTGAACGGCTTCGGCGGCAGCTATATGGAGAACTTTGCCAGGTACACGGTGGCGAGCCGGGCGGGGAACGAGACCATACTGATGCTGGCGATACTCTTCGGCGTGCTGGGGGCCATGGCGGTGTTCAGCCACCTGTACAACGCCCGGTCCGCCAACCTGTTCGGCTCCCTGCCCGTGCGGCGGGAGGGGCTGTTTATCAGCCACTACCTGGCGGGGCTGTCCTTCACCATCGTGCCCAATCTGGCCGTCTTCCTGCTGACGCTGCTGGTGGAGGCGATGAGCGGCTATGTCTATCTGGACGGGCTGCTGTTCTGGCTGGCGGCGGCCTGCGGGGAGTGCTTCTTCTTCTACACCCTGGCGGTGTTCTGCGGCATGTTCACCGGGCACATCCTGGCCCTGCCCGCCTTTTACGCCATCGTCAACCTGTTCGCCTACGGGGTGACGGGCATGCTCTATCTGACGCTGAACTCCTTCTACTACGGCTTCGCAGGGTTCAGCCCGTGGGTGGACGAGCTGGTGGAATGGCTCACCCCGGCGATTGCCCTGGGGGAGCGGGTGTGGTATGCCGGGGATTACCTGGCGGATACCTTGGACGGCCCGGTTACGGGCTACGGCTTCCAGGGACGGACCATGCAGGGGATGGGCACGCTGGGCGCATATGCCCTGGTGGCTGTGGCGCTGGCGGTGTGCGCCTTCCTGCTCTACCGCGCCCGGCGGCTGGAGAGCGCCGGGGACGTGGTGTCCGTGCGGCCCATGCGCCCGGTGTTCCAATACGGCATGGCCTTCTGCGTGGGCATGGTGTTCGGCGTGGGCACCACCGCCATGGTGGGGGGCGGCGAGTACGTCCTGATGGCCGCTATCCTGGTCTGGGGTGTCATCGGCTACTTCGCCGCCCGGATGCTGCTGGACAAATCCTTCCGGGTGTTCAAAAAGTGGAAGGGCGCGGTGGCGGTGGCCGGGGTGTTCGTGGCGCTGTTCCTGGTGGTGGGGCTGGACCTGACCGGGTACGAGACCCGCGTGCCCCACGCCGCCGAGGTGAAGTCGGTGCATGTCAGGGGGCTGAGCGCCGTCAACTTCGCCGACGGCGGCGACACGGTGTGCCTGGACATCGAGGACCCGGGGCAGATCGCGCTGCTGACGGCCATGCACCGGGCGGCGGTGGAGGACCGGAGCGATGAGTGGCACGACGGAAATACCGTCGGCTGCCGGCTGGAGCTGGACTATACGCTGAACGACGGCTCCACCCTGCGGCGGTCCTACTATGTGAATATAGAGCCCCAGGAGCGGGACCAGGAGGGCACCGCCGCCTGGGCGCTGGAACAGCTTTACCACAACACGGACCTGTATTGGAGGGTGTACGGCTTCGACGTCCTGGAGGAGGAGATCGCCGGGGGCGGGCGGCTGGACAGCGCGGAGTTCGGCCACTATGACGAGGAGTGGGGCAGCGCCAGCGACGTGGTGGGCTACGGGGACGACGCCCGGGCCCTTCTGGACGCGGTGGAGGAGGATATGCGGGCCGGACGCATCGGCGTGCGCACCCTGGCCGGGGCGGAGGACTCCTACCGCTACAACCCCAGGGACTGCCTGAGCTTCCGGGTGGTGGACCCGGTCAACGGCGAGCTGAACTACAGTCTGGAGATCGCCCTTCAGGACACGGCGAGCAGCACCCTGGCGGAGTTGGGCCGGCTGGAGGCGAATTTGGACAACGAGTACCTGCGGGAGGCGTTTGAGGAGTGGCTGAAATGAAACCATGCGTGAAAATAACGGCCTGCCTGCTGCTTCTGCTGGCGCTGTGCGCGTGCGGCAGCTATGAGTCCAGGATCGCGGGCACCTGGCAGGGGGACGGAAGCCTGGACTCGGGGATGGAGGGGGCAGACCCCCCG
Organism: uncultured Oscillospiraceae bacterium; assembly: GCA_910579155.1. Next base: position 54,497 of record CAJTTS010000008.1, read on the forward strand.
CCCCCCTTCGACGGCGCGGAGCGATGGGTGTTCGACGGGAAGGAGAGCGCCGTCGTGACCGTGGACGGAAGGGACATCCAGCTCCACTACTACGCCAGCGACGACACCCTGACCCTGAACGACGGCGGGGAGGTGTCCTGGGGCGTGCTGTATGAGCGGAAGGGCGATACCCTGCGCGTCGGCGGCGCCGAATTTGTAAGGGTCAAATAAAGAGGGCGCGGAGGGGGTGCAAAAACCTCCTTGCCTTCCCGCTGTAGCCGTGACATAATTGTTGCAGAAGGGAGTGCTTTCAATGGGCATGACGGATAAGCAGTTCCAGAGCTGGGTGAGCTTCCTGCTGGGCGATCTCAGGGATATGAATAATGAGAGCGACCCGGAAAAGAAAGCGGCCAAGCTGGCGGAGATCATGGAGAACCTGCAAAAGACATTGGAAGACTGAACCAGGCGCCGGGGTTGCCCCCGGCGCCTTTTTGTGCTATAATAGCGGAAATAATTTCCGGCGAAAAGGGAAGGCCTAGTCCAAAAGTTTCTTTTTGGTTCCTTTTTCTTTACAAAGAAAAAGGAACCCGCCGGAGGCAAAAAAGGAGGGCTTGCTATGCCGGGAAAAGAGGAATTCGTCGAAATATACACCGAGCACATCCATCGGGAGGGGTCCGCGGAGCTGCTGGACTACCTGCAAAACAAGAGCGACTTTTTCACTGCCCCCGCCTCCGCCCGATACCACGGGGCCTACGCCGGAGGGCTGTGCGACCACAGCGTCAACGTGTTCCGCTGCCTGGAGGCGTACCTGGCCCGGGACAGGGTCAGGGAGGTGTATGGGGTGGAGTACCCTATGGAGTCCGTCGCCATCGCCGCCCTGCTCCACGACCTGTGCAAGATCGGCTGCTACCGGGCGGGCACCCGGAACGTGAAGGACGACGCCACCGGCAAGTGGGAGAAGGTTCCCACCTTCTACTATGAGGACAAACTGCCCTACGGACACGGGGAAAAATCGGTGTACATTATCTCCGGGTTCATGCGCCTGACCCGGGAGGAGGCCATGGCCATCCGCTGGCATATGGGCTTCTCAGGCACGGAGGATGCCCGGACCGTGGGACAGGCGCTGATGCAGTACCCCTTGGCGTTCGCGCTGGCCACCGCGGATATGGAGGCGTCTTACTTCCTGGAAAAAGAGCCGAAAAAGTAAAGCGCGGCCCCCGCCAGTTGGCGGGGGCCGCGGCGTGTTTATTTCTGCATATCCGCAAAGGTTTTACTGTTCATGCTCACCTGGAGGGAATGCATCTCCTCGGAGGATGCGTTCTCGGCGGTGAAGGAGAGCGAGCCCTTGGCGGCGGTGAGCCGCCAGGTCACCTTGGAAGCGTCCTTGTCCTGCTTGGCGCCCCACTCCTGGGCGGTGTCGAAGGTGACGTCCTGAATGTCCATACCGTTGTAGCTGGCGGACATCTTCTCCAATGCGGACTTGCTCAGAGTCACGGAATAGACGATGCCCGACGTGGCGGCCTCCGAGGCTTCCTTGTTGATGTTGGAGCCGCCGTAGTAGGGGGTGTAGACGTTGACCCAGAAGGAATAGCCCGCGCCCTTGGACAGCATGTACATGAAATAGATGTACTTGTCGCCGTCGTGGGCCACGTCCTGCCGCCCGGCGGAACTCAGCTCATAGCCCAGGGCGGTCAGGTCCGCCACGGTGGTCTTGCCCAGGGTGATGGTATAGCCGTCAACGACGGCCTCCATGGGCATGTCCGGCCCGGCGGAGCAGGCCGTCAGGCCCAGCAGCAGGGCCAGGGACAACGCCAACAGGGTGATACGCTTGATGATACTCATTTGGAATCTCTCCTTACTTGTTTGAAACTATATAAATATGTATCAGGTCCGCCGACTGGGGACACTTTTTTATTCGGCGGGGGAGGGAAAAATATAAGCCGGTTTGACCCGTGAAATTTTCTCGAGAATGTTGAATTGGGCGGGAAAAAGCGCCCCCGTCAACCGACAGGGGCGCTTCCTTTAATAAACAGAGTCCAGGATCTCGATGGCCTGGGCCACGGCGTGGTCGTCGCAGTGGCCCAGCACACGGGCCCCCCAGTCCTTTACCGCCTGGGTGCAGTTGGCCGGGGCGAAAGGGATCGCCGACAGGGCGAGCATGGGGATGTCGTTCAGGTTGTCCCCCATGCAGTAGAGGTTGGAACGGGCGATGCCCAGCAGCTTTGCCACCCGGTCCACCGTGGCCCCCTTGTCGCACCCTTTGGCGGTGACCTCCAGCAGGTAGCGGTTGGAGAAAATAGCCTCGCATTGATCGCCCCAGCGGGAAAGGAGGCGGGCCTGGACCTCCTTTAAATAGGACTCGTCCTGCTGGAGGATGACCTTGCTCCAGGGGGTGGGCATGTCCGGAATGGGACAGAGAATCTGGGCGCCCCCCACCTTGGCCAGGTGCTCCCGGGTGACGGCGTTGGGGTTGTGGACGTAGATGTCCTCGCCGTGGTACGCCTCGAAGCCCAGGTCGGGGAACTCCCGGCACAGCTCCGCCAGCATTTTGGGGGAGTCGCCGGGCAAGCCGCTGTCCAGCAGGTAGCGGTTTGCGGCGTAGTCATAGATGGCCGCGCCGTTGGACAGCACCGCGGGGGCGTTGAGGGTGAGCCGCTCCTTCTCAATCTGGGGCGTAAAGGTGCGGTGGGCCCGGCCGGTGGCGATGGAAAAATATCCGCCGTTTTCGATGAAATAGCGGATGGCGGCGCGGTTTTCCGGGGAGACGGCGCAATGGGTATTATATAAGGTGTCATCGTAGTCCGTGAAGAGCAGCACGCCGTCAAATTTGCCCACGTGGAGGCCCCCTTTGTAAAAGTCAGATGCGGTCGATGACGCCGAAGTCCTCACACTTGAGGTACCTCTTCAGCGGCGTGGCCATCAGCGCCGAGATGACCGCCAGGCACAGCGCCAGGTCGATGACTATATAGCTGCCGTTGTAGGCCAGGGAGTAGAGGTACGGGTTGGTGAAGGTGGTGTTGAACAGCTCCGTGGGCATCAGGATGCGGTACACGGTGATGCCGCTGATGAAGTGGACGACGAACCGGGCCAGGGACGCGATGACGGAGGAGATGTAGATTTTCCCTTTGGCGACGCCGCCCAGCCCCATGACGCCGAAGGCCACGATGTAGTCCAGGATGATGGACACCCAGCCATAGCTCACCGCGCTCTGGACGAACACCTGGAGAATGCCGAAGGCAAAGCAGCCGATGAGGCCGCTGCCCAGCCCCCACCGGGCGATGAAAATGAACAGGGGCAGCATTTCCAGGGAAATGGAGCCGCCCTGGGGCAGCTCGAAGGGCTTGAGCAGCCCCAGCACCAGCGCCAGGGCGACCATGAGAGCCCCCTCGCACAGCATACGGATGGTTTGTCGTTTGGTCATTGTCGTTTCCTCCTGAAATTAAGTATACCGCAATGCAAACGGTGCAATGCGGTAAGCGAGAGAAACGACAACGGCCCTTTTTGTCGAATACACTTCCTACGCCGGCATTACCCGGATCAGGTACGAGGGACCGGAGGCTGCACTTTGCCTCACATCACAGCCGGGAATAACTCCCAGCGCCCCTGTGATATTCCATTCACTTGCGGTGAGCTTATTGTATTCGATCCAAGGGCCGCTGTCAAGAGGCTGGGCAAAAGGACGAAAAAAAGGACGGATTTTTGGCGGTTTTGCTAAGAGTCCTATAAAATGTGGCAGCCCTCCCCAAATAACGGCAAAAGGCAACAAGATGTGGAGCTGCAATCCAACAAAAGAGGACGGGCGGCGGGAAATTCGGGGTTGACGGGCGGGACAAAATGGTGTAACATATGCCTGTAACCATTTTGTAACTCTTTTCAGTTTTTTGTTACGGATTTGTTTGCCGGATAACCAAGTAAGACCAATCAGGAGGTATTTTTCGTGAAGCAGACCGAGAGAGACTACGACAATACCGAAAAGCTGGCCGGACAGGCTGGCGCCGGCCAGGGCAAGGGGCAGAAGAGCGCCGCCGACAAGCCCCAGTCCTGGCGGCAGTATATTGAAGAGACCGAGGCCGCTGAAAAAAAGGCCGAGCGGGAAGCCGCCAAGGAGCGGGCCGCCCAGATCAAAAAGGAGAAGCACAGCGTCTCCGCCTGGAAGGACAAGGCCAGGGCCGCGCTGGCCCGGATGAAGGAGAGCCGGACGGAGCAGGAGGCCGTGAAGGAAAAGGCCGGACAGGCCGCCAAAGCCGTGGCCGCCGCCGCGGCCGGGGGCTGGAAGCGGGTCCGCGAGCTCACCGCCGGGGGGCGGGGGAGCGCGGGCGAGGCCCTGGCCAAGGTCCGGGCGGTGGTGGACCGCCACCCCATCTCCCCGCTGATGTACGTCACGCTGCTGGTGCTGATCGTGGGCGCGGGCTTCTTCCGGAGCACCTATACCCGGGCCTACGCCGTCAATGTGAACGGGCAGCCTGTGGGCGTGGTGTCCAGCGAGGAAGAGGTCCAGGCCATCATCAGTAACGTGGAGTCCAGGGCCACCGACATCCTGGGCGAGCGCTACGACTACGACGGAGAGGTGTCCATCGACGAGGTGTATGCCACCCCGGCAGACCTGAGCGACGCCGCACAGGTGGAGGACATCCTGTTCGACAACGTGGGCGCCGTGATCCAGGCCTACACCCTGGTGGTGGACGGCGTGGAGATCGGCCGCGCCCGCAGCGAGGCGGACCTGTACAACCTGCTGGACGAGGCGGCCCAGCCCTACCTCAGCCCGGATACCGTCAGCTACGAGTTTGTGGAAAAGGTGGAGGTCCTCCCCGTTGAAGTGCCCGCCAACACCGAGTTTGACCTGAACGCCATCCGGGAGGTGCTGGCCCGGTTCGAAGTGGAGCAGGCCACTTACGTGGTGAAAAAGGGCGACACCTTCAACGCCATCGCCTACTCCCTGGATATGTGGCCCTATGAGTTGTCCGTGCTCAACCCGGACGTCATCGTGGATAAAATCTGGGTGGACCAGGAACTGGTCATCCAGGAGGCCGTGCCCTTCCTGTCCGTGCAGAACTTTACCGATGAGACCTATGAGGAGACCGTGCCCAGCCCGGTGGAGTATATCGAGACCGCCGACCTCTACGTGGGCGAAACCAAGGTGAAGGAGCAGGGCGAGGACGGCCTCCAGCGGGTCAACGCCCGGGTCACCTACGTCAACGGCGTGGAGGTGGAGCGGGAGGTGCTGTCCACCGAGACGCTGGTGGAGGCCACCACCACCTATTCCTACACCGGGACCACTCCGCGGCCCGTCACCGCCTCCAACGGCTACTTCATCTGGCCGGTGCGGGGCACCATCACCTCCAACTTCGGCGGGCGCAACCTGTGGGGCCGTTACGACTTCCACCTGGGCCTGGATATCGCGTGCCGCACCGGCACCTCCATCAAGGCCGCAGACGGCGGCACCGTCATCAAGGCGGGGTGGAGCGGCAGTTACGGATACCTGGTGGCCATCCGCCACGACAACGGCTATGTCACCTACTACGCCCACAACTCCTCCCTGCTGGTGAGCGTGGGCCAGAAGGTATACCAGGGCCAGATCATCGCCAAGTCGGGCGCCACCGGCAACGTCAGCGGGCCCCACTGCCACTTTGAGGTGCGCATCAACGGCACCAGCGTCAATCCCCGGAACTATCTGCCCTGATCCCTACAGCATTGAGCCGCCTCCGGCCTGGCCGGAGGCGGCTTTTGCGCATTGGAATTCGCTTATTTGCAGGTTGCTATGATGGAAATGTTATGATATAATTACTTTAATTTGCAAAATGATCCGGGCGGGCCCGCCTGAATGCAAACCCGGAGTCCGGCGCTGAAGAGAGAGGGAATCAAGATGAAAAAGGGGCGATTCTGGGTGCTCTTACTATGTGCCTTGGCGGTGGCGCTGGAGCTGTCCCCCGTCGTGACGGCGTCCCCGTTCACGGGGAGCAGCGGAAGCGGCAAGGCGGCAGAAAGCCCCGCCACCGTTGCGATGATATCCCAGACGGACGGCGCTCACGTCAGGTATATGAACGGAGACGACCAGGGGCTGTTTCAGCCGGAGAAGGCGCTGACCCGGGGGGAACTGGCTCAGATCCTCTATGGGATTGTGGCGGACCGGCCGGCGGTCAGGCCCGTGCTCCAGGATGTGCCCGGGGACGCCTGGTATGCCCCGGCGGCGGAGACGGTGATCGGGCTGGGGCTGATGACCGACGATTACGGGATGTTCCGCCCCGGCGACCCCGCCACGCGGGCGGAATGCGCTTACGCCCTGTCCCGGCTTTTGCCCGGGGACGCGCCGCTGGTGGATGTGTTCCCCGACGTGTGGCCGGGATACTGGGCCTATCAGGACATTTGCCGGACGGTGGCCCAAGGGCTGTTCTACGGGGACGGAACGGGTAATTTCCGCCCCGACGACAGCTTGCGCCGGTGCGAGGCGGCGGCCGTGTTCAACCGGCTGCTGGGCCGGTCCCCGGACATCGGGACCCTGGCCGCGTGGGACGGTCTGCGTACCTTCCCCGACGTGCCCGGCTCCCACTGGGCCTACGGCGAGATCATGGAGGCCACGGTGACCCACCGGTATACCGTGGACGGCAGCGGCGAGCGCTGGCTCCCGGCGGAGGGCGAGGCCCCGGCGGTGGCCGTCACGCCGCCCCCCTCGGAGGCCGCCGGGCGCCCCAACGGACCCCAGCGCATCGACGGGCATCTCTACTGGGTGTCCGACGGGACGTTTATCCGGAATCAGAACATGGGCGGGTTCTACTTCAACGAAAACGGCTGGTACACCACCGGGGACGAGGAGCTGGACGGGATGCTCAACGAGCTGGTGGACCGGCTTACCACCGAGTCCATGAGCCGGGATGAAAAGCTGCGCGCGCTTTACAATTACGTCCGGGACAACTTCACCTACCTGAAGCGGCCCCTCATCGAAACGGGACAGACGGGCTGGCATGCAGAGTATGCCAAGTACTTTTTGACCAACGGCAAGGGGAACTGCTACAACTTCTCCGCCACCTACTGCCTGCTGTGCCAGGAGCTGGGCCTGCCCGCCTATACCGTGGTGGGTTCGGTGCTCAACAGCCCCCACGGATGGGTGGAGATTGTTCTGGACGGCGAGGTCTATATGTTTGACACCCAATTGGAGTGGCGCTACCTTCACCAGTATAAAAAGACGGGGTACGACCTGTTCAAAATGTCCCCCAGCAAGACGCCGTTTCAATACACCAGGTCATAGGACGGGGCCGAGTATGTTCTGGGGATGAGAGAGAAATGGTTTTCAGTTCACCGATCTTTTTGTTTTGCTTCCTGCCTGTTGTCTACATCATCTACCGCATCCTGCCGGGGATCAGGGTACGGAACGGGTGGCTGGCTGTAGCCAGCTTGGTATTCTACGCCTTTGGGCAGCCGTTGTATCTGCCCCTGCTGCTGCTCAGCGTGGGGATGAATTACCTGTTCGGGCGGCTGATGATGTCCCCCGCAGGGCGGGGGAAGCGGTGGCCCGCCGCCTGGGCGGTGGCGGCGAACCTGGCGCTACTGGCGGCGTTCAAGTATTTGGATTTCTTCGCGGGGATCTTGAACGGGCTGTTCGGGTTGGAGCTGTCCTTGCCGGGGCTGGCGCTGCCCATCGGCATCTCCTTCTACACCTTCCAGGGGCTGAGTTACGCCATCGACGTATACCGGGACCCGGATTCCGGAACAAAGAGCTTCGGCAAGCTGGTTTTGTACATCTCCTTCTTCCCCCAGCTCATCGCGGGGCCCATCATCAAGTACCACGACGTGGCCCGGCAGATCGGTGACCGGGCGCTCGCCCCGGAGCTGACGCTGACGGGGCTGGGACGGTTCATGACGGGGATGGCCAAGAAGCTGCTGCTGGCCAACACCGCCGGGCAGGTGGCGGACGCGGTGTTCGCCATGGAGGCCGGGGCGCTGGACCTGCGGCTGGCCTAGCTGGGGGCGGTGTGCTACACCCTGCAAATCTACTTCGATTTCTCCGGCTACAGCGACATGGCCATCGGCATGGGGCGGATGTTCGGCTTCTCTTTTGGGGAGAATTTCAAGCTGCCCTACGCGTCCAAATCCATCAAGGAGTTCTGGCGGCGGTGGCATATCTCCCTCGGCTCCTGGTTCCGGGATTATCTGTACATCCCCTTGGGCGGCAGCCGGAAGGGTAAGAGCCGCACCATGGTGAACAAGTTTATTGTGTTTTTCTCCACCGGGCTGTGGCACGGAGCCAACTGGACCTTCGTGCTGTGGGGACTGTGGCACGGGCTGTTTGCCACGCTGGAGGACGCGGGTGTGATTCCAAAACGTTTCCGGGAGTCTGCTTTTGCCCATCTGTACACCATGCTGGTGGTGGCGCTGGGCTTCACCCTGTTCCGGGCGGACAGCCTGAGCGCCGCCGGGGCGATGTTCGCCCGGATGCTCGCCGGGGTCAACTTCGCCCCCGCCCACGACCTGGCCCTCATCTCCCTGCTGGACGCCCGGACCGTGTGCCTCCTCATCGCCGCCGTCCTGCTGGCCTTCGGCCTGCCCCAGCGGCTGGCGGGGCGCATGTCCAAGCCCGTGCCGGAGGTTGCCCGCGGGTGGGTGCGGGCGGGGGGGTGCGCCGCGCTGTACGCGCTGTGCGTGCTGAATCTGTCCAGCGCCGCTTTTAACCCGTTCATCTACTTCCAATTCTGAGAGGCCACCCGATGAAGCTGATAACAAAAGCAAACCTGGCCATGGGCGCCTTTTTGATCGCCAGCCTGGTCCCGTCGGTGGGGATGCTGCTCCTCCCGGAGGAGCCGGCGGCGGCCAATCAGACCCTGGCCCGGCCCCCCGCCCTCACCACTGGGGAGGGGAAGCTCAACCCCGAGGTGCTGGACGAGGTCACCGACTATGTGGCCGACCACTTCGCCCTGCGCCAGCGGCTCATCACCGCCAACGCCGCTTTGGAGGCTGCGGTATTCCGCACCTCCGCCCAGGACAGCGTGACGCTGGGAAAGGACGGATGGTTGTTCTACCGGGAGACAGTGGACGACTACTTACATACCGACCCGCTCACCGACCGGGAGCTGTTCGGCGCGGCCCGGACCCTGGCCCTGCTGACGGAGTACGCCGGACACCACGGGGCGAAGCTGGTGTTCACCGTGGCGCCAAACAAGGCGTCGCTTTATCCGGAGTATTTGCCCTATGTGGGCACGCCCCTGGAGGGACAGGACGACATTGACCGCCTGGTTCCCCTGCTGGAGGAACAGGGGGTGGCCTATGCCGACCTGTTTGCCCCCTTCCGGGAGGAGGAACAGGCGCTTTACCACGCCACCGACTCCCACTGGACCAACCGGGGGGCGGCCCTGGCCCACGATACGCTGATGGAGGCGCTGGGGGAGGAGGGCTGGACCGCGTGGTTCACCCAGCCGGGACGGATCACCGGGACCCACCGGGGGGACCTGTACGAGATGCTCTATCCAACCGGCACGGCGCTGGAGGGCGAAACGGAATATGACAGGGAGTTTTCCTTTACATCTGTACGGCCCATCCGCAGCCCGGGGGACCAGCGCATTGAGACGGAAAACGGGGCGCAGTCCGGGAGCCTGCTCATGTTCCGGGACTCCTTCGGCAACACGCTCTACCCCTTTCTGGCCGATTCCTTCGGCCACGCCGTGTTCAGCCGGTCCATGCCCTGGCAGATGACCCTGCTGGAGGAGACCGGGGCGGATACCGTGGTCATCGAGCTGGTGGAGCGGAACCTGGACGATCTGGCCCGGCGGGCCCCTGTCTTCCCCGCGCCGGAGCGGGTGCTCACCGGACAGCCGCCCCAGGGAGAGGCCGTCGCCGGGATGACGGCGTCGGCGGACAGCAATGCGGCGGGGTATCTCCGGCTGGAAGGGACGCTGTCCGGCCCGGTGGACACGGACTCGCCCGTCTATGTCCGGCTGGGGGAGGCGCTCTATGAGGCCAGCCCCGTGGGGACGAGGGGGGAGCGCCCGTTCACCCTCTACGTGCCGGAGGATCCGGGGTTGGACGACGCTTGTGTGCTCTATCTGATGGACGGCCGGCTCTTTGAGGCCGGACAGACGGTGCTAGACTAGAAAAAGGAAGGAAGCCGTTATGAGAAAGAAACTTGTCCTGTTGCTGGCGGGGGCCATGAGCCTGTCCATCCTGCTGCCCGCCTGCGAGTCCGCAGGGGCGGAGACCGCCCCCGATCCCACGGACGCCCCGGCTGCCGCCTCCACCGGGCTGGTGGAGACGGCAACTGACACGCCGGATTCCGATGTGCCGGCGCGTTCCGCCGCAGTGAGCGCACCGACGGAGGAGCCCTCCGGGGAGCCGTTCCCAGAGGCGGAGAACACGGATACGCCCGCCGTTGTCTCCGCCGCCCCTGCGGTGGCGGACACGCCGAAACCGGCGGTGAGCACGCCCGCCCCGGCAGTGAATATGCCTGCCCCGGCGGCGGTGGACGCGCCCGAGCCGTCCGCCGCGCCCCAGCCCGTGGCGGAACCCACCCCCGCACCTGTGCCGGAGGCCACTCCCGAGTCCGCCCCGGCGGCCACCAAGGGAGACGCCCAGGCCTTCATCGGGCGGAGCGTGTCCAGCCTGATCGCCGCCATCGGGCAGCCCCTGTCCCGAAGCTACGCCCCGAGCTGCCTGGGCAGTGGGGAGGACGGAGAACTGATCTACAACGGATTCACGGTGTATACATACCGGGAAGGGGACACCGAGACCGTGCAGGACGTCATGTGACCAACATGAGGAGGCCGTGACTGTGATGAAGCTGCGCAATAAGCTGTATGTGCTGACGCTGGCGGCCCTGCTGCTGAACCTGCTGGCGGCCTGCCATGCCACCGACCCGGCGGAGATCACCGACGGGCCGGGAGATGCCTCGGACAAGCCCTCCCAGAGTCAAACGCTAAGCGGGCCGGAGGGCCCCGATGTGTCGGAGGAGCCGTCCCTGGAGCCTACGGCGGAGCCGGACCTGTGGGACCCGGAGCACCGGTTGGAGATCAGCTTTACCCCCGCCAAGGGGCTGGAACTGCCTGTGTCCGGGGCCACCGGGTACGCCACGGTGAAGCTGCCCCTGTGGGAGGAGCGGCCCCAGGAGGAGGAGGGAAAGCTGGCCACCATCTATGCCCCGCCGGAGCCTATCCCGGAGCCCGCCCCGGAGCCCAGCGTGGAACCTAGTGTGGAGCCTGCCCCGGAGCCCCCGGCGGAGACGATCCCCGTGCCGGAACCCCCGGCGGACATAACCCCCGCGCCGGAGGAGGGGCAGGAGGCCCCCGGCCCGGCGGTGGACGGGTCCGGCGCCCAGGCGGAGGCCTCGGAGCCGGGGACGGAGGGGGACGCGCCCCCGGCGGAGACCGGGCAAGAGGAGCCGCTCGTCACGGTGGAGCCCCCGGCGGAGATTACGGCAGAGCCCGCCCCGGAGCCTACCGCCGAACCTACTCCGGAACCCACCCCCGAACCCACGCCGGAGCCGGACCCCATGGAGGGAGCGCTGAAGGTGCTGGAGCCGGGGACGGCCTTCACAATCCTGCGGGAGTCCGGGGACTGGTGGCAGGTGCGGACCAGGGGCGGAGAGACGGGCTGGGTGGAACACCGCTACTGTCTCATCAATTTGCCCGACGTGGTGCCGTCCATCGTCTATAACGCCACCAACGCCTATTCCTCCGTATTCGTCAGCAGCGGAAAAACCATTCCCAATATCACCGGGAAGGCCCTTTACCACGGCAAGGAGGATAACCCCAGGTTGGGATATAAGGAATTTATGATGCCCGTGCTGTACGCCATGGCCAAAAATGTGGCCCAGGCCCAGCAGAACGCCTTGGCGGAGGGAAACACCATCGTGCTCTATGAGGGCTACCGCCCCTATACCGCCCAGATGGCGGTGGTGCGAAACCTCAGCGCCCTGGCCAACAAGGACAGTGAGGTGAAGGCTGGCATCTCCACCGCCCCCTGGAACATCTCCTGGTTCATCGCCACCGGGTCCTCCAACCACCAGGAGGGCTACGCTATGGACGTGAGTTTGGCCAAGGTTATCCGCGCCCATGTGGGCAAGATCGGCGGGTATGATGTGGTTCAGGTGGACGAGTACCAGGAGTACGACATGCCCACCGACATCCATGAGCTGAGCATGGCCGCGGCCACTTATACCAGGCCGGTGGCCATCTTCTCCACCACCGCGTGGCGCTATGCGGAGATGGCCCCTGCCATGGCCGCCAACGAGCCCGCCAAGGCCCTCCAGCGGTACTGTACACAGGCCAAGCTTACCCCCCTTGCCTCCGAGTGGTGGCACTTCAACGACCTGGCGGCCTATTACCAGATCAAGAGCTACCACGGCGCCGGGAACTTTGAGATTACCACTTGCCTCAGTGTGGCCCCTTAAGGATAGAGCGCGGCATGACGTTTGTCATGCCGCGCTTTTTTGCGGAAAATTTACGAACAAATTTGCGATTACTACTTGACAAGATCGAACGAACATATTATTATAAAGACGAATCAAACAAAACGCCAATTGAAACGCGCCGCTGAGGAAATATATGCCGGTTTATAGGCCCTTGATTGCGGTATACTGGCCGCGTCCGATACAGAAGGAGGCGTCAAGCCATGAAAAATGCTTACGATACCTTCGCTACCTGGAATGACGGCGCGATGGCCGCCGGGTTTGACGGAGATAGGCCGCCCCGGCAGACGGTGACGGCGCGCCGCCCGGAAAGCCGGACGCGGAGCGCCGGCGGAAACAAGGTCATCGACCTGAACGCCTGGCGGGCGGCCAACCTGGCGATGCTGGAGAAGGAAGCGCCGGACGAGGCGGAATGGGCCGACCAGGCGCAATGGGAAGCGGACGGGCCAGAGCCGGAGGTTCCCGCCTCCCGGCCCCGCAAGAGCCGCCGGGCCATGGTCACCGCCGAGCTGGCCTCCACCCTCAGCGCGGTGGCGGTGGCGGTGGCGCTGGCTGTTCGGGTGCTGATGTTTTGACGTGCCAAAAAAGGAGGACTGAGGTCATCAGTCCTCCTTTTTTGCGGCTGGGACAATTTGCAGGCCGGTTTCCACCGGAATCAAATTGACGGAGAGAGTGCGGCGTGTTATAATCGTAACGATTGTCCAGCCGGAACGCTGAATTGGTATAACCCGAAACCATAGGAAAGAGGAGACGCTATGTATCGGATCGTGAAAAAACGGGTGCTCAATCCCACCGTGTCCCTGATGGAGATTGAGGCCCCCGCCGTGGCCCGCAAGGCCGAACCCGGCCAGTTTATCATCCTCCGGGTGGACGAGGAGGGGGAGCGCATCCCCCTGACCATCGCCGACTTCGACCGGGAGAAGGGCACCGTCACCATCATCTATCAGGTGGTGGGCGCTACCACCGAGAAGCTCAACCACAAGGAGCAGGGCGGGTTCCTCCAGGACTTCGTGGGCCCCCTGGGCCGAGCCACCGAGACCGAGGGCCTGAAGCGGGTCGCGGTGGTGGGCGGCGGGGTAGGCACCGCCATCGCTTACCCCGTGGCCAAGAAACTCCACGACGTGGGCTGCCATGTGGACCTGATCGTGGGCTTCCGCAGCAAAGACCTGGTGATTTTGGAGGAGGAGTTCAAGGCCGCCTCCACCAACCTTATCATCGGCACCGACGATGGCTCCTACGGGAAGAAGGCCCTGGTCACCGACCTGCTGCGCGAGCAGATTGAGGCGGGGGCCAAGTACGACCGGGTGATCACCATCGGCCCGGTTATCATGATGAAATTCGTGTGCGAGCTCACCAAGAAATACGATATCCCCACCGTGGTCAGCATGAACCCCATTATGATCGACGGCACCGGGATGTGCGGCGGCTGCCGCCTGTCCGTGGGCGGTGAGACCAAGTTCGCCTGTGTGGACGGCCCGGAGTTTGACGGCCACAAGGTGGACTTCGACGAGGCCATGGCCCGGGGCGCCATGTACAAGGACTTTGAGCGCCACGCCTATGAAGAGGCGTGCAACCTGTTCCAGCAGGAGGTAAAGTGAGATGGCCAACATGAGACCCGATAAGAACCCCATGCCCCACCAGGACCCCCAGGTCCGGGCGTGCAATTTCAACGAGGTGGCCCTGGGCTACACCAGGGAACAGGCCATCGACGAGGCCCAGCGGTGCCTGAACTGCAAGCACCGCCCCTGCGTGTCCGGGTGCCCGGTGCAGATCAACATCCCCGAGTTCATCGCGAAAGTCGCTGAGGGCGATTTCGAGGGGGCCTATCAGATTATCTCCAGGGACTCCGCCCTGCCCGCCGTGTGTGGACGCGTGTGCCCCCAGGAGAGCCAGTGCGAGGCCAAGTGTGTGCGCGGCATCAAGGCCGAACCGGTGGGCATCGGCCGCCTGGAGCGGTTCGTGGCCGACTGGCACAACGCCAACGCCGCCGGGAAGGCCGTTGCCCCCGCCCCCAACGGACACAAGGTGGCCGTCATCGGCTCCGGCCCGGCGGGCCTGACCTGTGCGGGCGATCTGGCGAAAAAGGGCTACGAGGTCACCGTGTTTGAGGCCCTCCATCTGGCGGGCGGCGTGCTGGTGTACGGCATCCCCGAGTTCCGCCTGCCCAAGTCCATCGTACAGAAGGAAGTGGACACCCTCAAGGAGCTGGGCGTCAAGGTGGAGACCAATATGGTCATCGGCCGGGCCATCACCATCGACGAGCTGAAGGAGGAGTTCGGCTTTGAGGCGGTGTTCATCGGCTCCGGCGCGGGCCTGCCCAAGTTTATGAACATCCCCGGAGAGAATCTCAAGGGCGTGTACTCCGCCAACGAGTTCCTCACCCGGATCAACCTGATGAAGGCCTACAAGGACGGCGCGGACACCCCCATCCAGCACTCCACCCGGGTGGCGGTTGTCGGCGGCGGCAACGTGGCCATGGACGCGGCCCGGTGCGCCAAGCGCCTGGGGGCGGAGGTGTACATCGTCTACCGCCGTTCCGAGGCCGAGCTGCCCGCCCGCGCCGAGGAGGTGGAGCACGCCAAGGAGGAGGGCATTATCTTCAAGACCCTCACCAACCCCACCGAGATCCTGGGCTACCACAACCCGGATGATCCCCGCGACCCCAGGAACGGCTCCGTGGCGGGTATCCGCTGCGTGGAGATGACCCTGGGCGAGCCGGACGCCTCCGGCCGCCGCCGCCCCATCGTGAAAGCCGGGAGCGAGTTCGACATTGAGCTGGACTGCGTGATCATGGCCCTGGGCACCAGCCCCAACCCGCTCATCAAGTCCACCACCAAGGGGCTGGACACCGAGAAGTGGGGCGGCATCATCGCGGATGAGAACGGCCTCACCAGCCGGGAGAACGTGTACGCCGGCGGCGATGCCGTCACCGGCGCGGCCACGGTGATCCTGGCCATGGGCGCGGGTAAGACCGCCGCCCGCGCCATCGACGAGACCCTTTCCAAATAGGAAAAGCTGTGGTATAATGACTGCCGGGGTCTGTGCCCCGGCAGTTATACTTGACGGATTGCGGGTGAAAGCAATGGGCTATTATCAACCATGCAGGGAATTGGATGAGTGCAGCCGCCTGATTGAGGAGTATTTCAAAACAGGGCGGTATGAGGAGTGCTTCCAGGGCCATCTGGCGCTGGCCGAGGCGGGTTATCCCCTGGCGGAGTGCCAGGTGGGATATTTCTATTATGAGGGCCTTGGCGTGGAAAAGGATCTGTCCAAGGCGTTCGAGTGGATGAAACGGGCCGCCGAACACGGCGACTGGGACGCGCAGTACAACCTGGCTGAGTTCTACGAAGAGGGCGTGGGGGCGGAAGCTGATCCTGAACTGGCAAAATACTGGTATCAGCAGGCTGCAAAACAAAGTCACGCGCAGGCCTTGAAAAAGTGCCGGGAATTAGGCGTCCCAATTGACGAACAGAAAGGCTGATCCCATGTTTTACGCCATCCTCACCGCCGCCCTGGTGGTGGTCGACCAGATCGTGAAGTACCTGGTCCGCGCCAACATCGAGTTGGGCGGCTCCGTCCCCTTTCTCCCCTGCATTTTGGATTTGACCTATGTTCAAAATACGGGCGCGGCCTTTTCCATGCTGCGCTCCCATACCTGGGTGCTCACCCTCACCTCTGCGGTGGTGGTGCTGGCGGTGTGCGCCCTCATTGTGAAGGGCTTCTTCAAAAACCGCCTGGGGCTGTGGTCCGCCGCCCTGGTGCTGGCGGGAGGGATGGGCAACCTCATCGACCGGGCCGTGTTCGGCTTTGTCACCGATATGTTCAAGACCACCTTCATGAACTTCGCCGTGTTCAACGTAGCCGACTGCTGCATCACCATCGGGGTGCCCCTGCTGTTTTTGTACGTGTGGCTGTACGTGGGCAAGGACGAGAAAAAGGACGAGGAGCAGGGGGAACCCCAACAAGCGGAGAGCGGGGAAGCGGATGGGGAGTGAACGAGAGGACATGGAACCGGTCAGCTTCCCCCTGACGGTCGGTGAGCCGGGCCGGGCGGACGCGGTGCTGGCCGCAGCGCTGGACGGCCTCACCCGCTCCGCCGCCCAGCGCTGGCTGGAGGAGGGCCGGGTTACCCTGGGGGGGAAGGCGCTGAAGAAAAACGCAAAACTCCAGCCGGGGGACGAGCTGGCCATCTCCCCGCCCCAGCCCGCGGCCATCGACCTGATCCCCCAGGATATCCCCCTGGACGTGGTGTACGAGGACGGCGACGTGATCGTGGTGAACAAGCCGGTGGGCATGGTGGTCCACCCCGCGCCGGGGCACCCGGACGGCACCCTTGTCAACGCGCTGTTATATCAATGTAAAAATTCCCTCTCCGGAATCAACGGGGAGCTTCGCCCCGGCATCGTCCACCGCATCGACCGGGACACCTCCGGCCTGATTATCGCGGCGAAAAACGACAAAGCGCACCTGTCGCTGGCAGAACAGCTCCAGGACCACTCCCTGTTCCGGCTGTATCATGGGGTGGTGGTGGGCGCCTTCCGGGAGGACTCCGGCACGGTCTCCGCCCCCATCGGCCGGCACAAAACCGACCGCAAGCGCATGGCGGTTACGCCCGGCGGCCGGGAGGCCGTCACACACTGGCAGGTGGTGGACAGTCAAAACGGCCATTCTCACATCACCTGCCGACTGGAGACGGGGCGGACCCACCAAATCCGGGTGCATATGGCCCACCTGGGCCACCCCCTGCTGGGGGACACCGTGTACGGGAACAAAAAGCCCGTGCCGGGGCTGGCGGGGCAGTGTCTCCACGCCGCCCGGCTCACCTTTACCCACCCGTCCACCGGGGAGCGGATGACGGTGGAAGCCCCCCTGCCCGAGTGGTTCCAGGCGGTGTTGGGCCGTTACGGTTTGGAGTGAAAGGCTGAATGATTTATGATAGAAGCATAGTCTAAACGTTTCTTTTTTCGCTTCCTTTTTTCTTTTCAACGAAAAAAGGAAGGTCGCCGGCAGGCAATTGAAATAACCCTTCCGCTTTTGGGCAAACTAGCCTCAAAAACGGAAGGGGACTTTTTTATGCTCAACCACCGCAAGGCCGCCGTCATCGGCTGCGGCTTCGTAGGTTCCTCCATCGCGTTCAGCCTGATCCAGCGGGGCCTATTCAGTGAGCTGGTGCTCATCGACGCCAACCAGGACAAAGCCGTGGGCGAGGCCATGGACCTGAGCCACGGCCTGCCCTATATCGCCGCTATGGACGTACACGCCGGAAGCTACGACGACCTGTCCGACTGCGCCCTCATCGTGGTCACCGCCGGGGCCAACCAGAAGCCCGGCCAGACCCGTCTGGAGCTCATCGGCCAGAACGTCAATATTTTAAACTCCATCATCCCCCAGATCACCGCCCGGCCCTTCGAGGGCATTTTGCTCATCGTGTCCAATCCCGTGGACGTGCTCACCTACGCGGCGTTCCGTATCTCCGGCTATCCCGCCCACCGGGTCATGGGGTCCGGCACGGTGCTGGACTCCGCCCGGCTGCGCTACCTGCTGGGGGAGCACCTGGACGTGGACAGCCGTTCCATCCACGCCGTCATTGTGGGCGAGCACGGCGACAGCGAGCTGGCGGTGTGGAGCGGAGCCAACGTGTCCGGGGTGCCGCTGGACGACTTCTGCGCCATGCGGGGGCACACCAACCACCGGGAAGCGGAACAGCGTCTCTATGAGGACGTGCGGGACAGCGCTTATGAGATCATCAAGCGCAAGGGGGCCACGTACTACGGCATCGCCATGGCGGTGGCCCGGATCGCGGAGTGCGTCATGAAGGACGAGCGGGCGATTCTTCCCGTGTCGGTGGTGCTGGGGGGGCAGTATGGGCTGCGGGATTTGGCGCTGTCCATCCCGTCCATCGTGGGACGGCGGGGGGTGGAGCAGATCCTGGAGATCCCCCTGGCGGACAACGAGCGGGACGCGCTGAATTCCTCCGCGGCGCAGCTCCGGGAGGTCATCTCCGAGCTGGAGCTGCCGTAGGTTCGGGGAGAGAAGCGGGTCCCCGCTCTCTCGGTCCGGGCCAGTCCCCCCTTTATCTGTGCCTGAACCCCAGCGCACAAGCGCGCCCAACCGCCGAAGCTGGCCCGGACGCTCGTTCGGAGGACCCGCTTCTCTCCCCGGCCCGCCCCGTGCGCACAATACGGCAGGAAAAGGCCCCCGGCTTTCGCCGGGGGCCGGGTTTGTTTAGTGATGTTCGCTGCTGTGATGACTGTCGCTGTGGCGGCTTTCGCTGTGATGCCCGCTGGACACGGGCATGGCGGAGGGCACGGGTTCCATATCCGGGTTCAGGATGGTGTACTTGCCCGCGTACTGTACGCCGTCGTGCTCATGGGGTTCCTCATTGGTACAGTCCGGATGGGCGCACAGCAGGCCGGGGTTCTCATAATACACCCGCACCACCGCGCCGTCGATGTGGCAATGGTCGTAGGACACCTTGCAGATTTTGTCTTCGCACAGGTCGTAGAGGCCATCGGAGGTGCGCACGGCGCCGCCGGACACGCCGGGGTCGTTCTCTACCGTCTTATAGTCGTAGAACTGGGAGCCGATGCGCCCGACAACGCCGCCATCCGCCGACACCGGATTGCCGTTCTCGTCAAAGGCGGGAAACTTGACGGCGTAGTCGCTGATGGCCTGCGGCTCGTCAACGTAGCCGGTTGCCGCAGTATCCGGGCTGAAGGGGACCAGGTTGCCGTCCTCGTCCCTGTAGTACATACGGCTGACGCCCAGGCCGTAGCACGTGCCGTCCCCGGTCATGACTATTTTCACCTCGCCACGGCGGGCCTGCTCCAGCGTCTCCTCTGTGGCGGCCAGCCGCTGGTCGGCTTCCTCCTGGGTGATTTCGCCGTCGGCCACCTTTTTGGCCAACAGCTCCTTCATCATGGACAGGTCCACGTTGTCCGGGTCCACCACGGGAAGGTCGGACTGGATGCCCTTAGTCGCCTCAATGTCGGGGACGGAGACGATGCCGTCAAGGGTTTTGAACTCCAACGGGCCGTTGTAGGCGTCCTGGGTGGCGGCGTCCCGGCTGCGGTTCAGCTCGGCCGGGACATAGCTGACGGCAAGCTGCTCCTCCTCGGGCAGGGCGAGATACCAGTCCAGCCAGTCCAGGGTCTCCTGGGACAGTTCGGAACGGGAAAAGGTCTGGTCGTGGAATACAATGGTGTCGTCCGTTTTGGGCTCGCTGGCAAAGGCCGCGGTGACGGCCAGCACCAGCGTCAGGGTGAAGATCACCCCGATGATGGATATTTTCTTGAATTTCATAATCGATATGATCCTTTCCTCGGCCGCTTTCCGGCCGAACGTTTGGCAGAACGCGGGGCCGGAGCCCTGGGTTGCCAGGGTGACAAGAGCCTGGGCGTAGTCCGCCCGCCGCTCCGCGCCAAGCTTGTTCAGCGCCGCCCGGTCGCAGGACAGCTCCACATCCCGCCGCAGAAGGCGGGACATCAGCCACACCGCCGGGTTCCACCAGTAGATCGCCAGGGCCAGCGCCATGGCGTAGTGCCACAGGTTGTCCCGGCGGGCGGCATGGACCCCCTCGTGGGCCAGAACGCAGTCCAGCTCGACGCCGCCCAGACCAGGGGACAGCACCACTGTGGGGCGCACGGCCCCAAAGGTCAGCGGAGCGCCCTCCATGGGACCCTCCCGCAGACGGGTGCATTTGGGCAGGGGCGCGTACCGGGGATCGTCCCGCCCCAGGGGGATGGCGCAGGACACCGCCCGGCGGGTGCGCCGCCAGCTCAGCGCATAGCGTACCGCCAGCGCCACACCTATCGCCGCCCACACCGCCAGAGCCGCCGTTTCCCAGGAAATAACCGGGCCGGGGGACTGGGGCGCGGGGGCGGGCGCGATGGGCGCGTAATTCGTGATGACGGGCATGGGCGCGGGCTGTTCTTCCCCGGCAAAGAGCCGGGACAGACCCCAGAAGGACAGCACGCTCTCCGGCGCGGCGGGGGTGAGCAGCCGGAACAGGCACGCCGCCCACAGGGCCAGCCGGGCCCCGGGGACCAGACGGTCCTTCAGCGCCCGGCGCAGAATGGCCACCACCAGGACCATCACCGTGCCATAGAGTGCGTTTTGGTATAACTGTGACATGAGACACACCTCATAACATCATTTCCGATTGAGAAGCACGTTTCGTGACCGTGCGGCAACGTAACGGGATTGCCGGCGGTGGTGGCGGTCTAACGCTCTTTTTGGTTCTCTTTCTCTCGAGAAAAAGAACCAATCAGCTCCCGAAGCTGGTCGGCCTCCGCCGGGGTCAGGTCGCGTTCGCTGAGAAAGGCGGAGAGAAATTGGGTGGCAGACCCGCCGAACAGCCGGCTGATGAGGCTGTCCGTCTCCTGCCGCTGGACCTCTTCCCGAGTAACCAGCGGAGTACACAGGAAGCCCGGATCGCTCCGGGATACAGCCCCCTTGTCAATGAGCTTCTTGATGACGGTGTAGGTGGTGTTCCGGTTCCAGCCCACGACCGTCGCCAGCCGCTTGGCAAGCTCGCCCGCCGTCTGGGGACCGCCCTCCCACAAGGGCTCCATCACCTTCAGCTCAGAGTCGAATAGCTTTTCCATGGAATTTGACCTCCTCCTGCGTCTCTGGGAAAACGCAAAATGACTATTGCAATAGTAAACCCTAATGGAATACTACTACAATAGTCATCCGGTGTCAAGGGGTTTTCAAAATATTTGTTCTCGTCATTCCAATCTTGAACATGTTTTCACTCAAATAACACCCCGAAAAAGGGGCTCAGGAATTCGTTCCTGGGCTCTTTTTTTGTGCGCACCCCCGGGCAAAGCCCCCGCCAATCCTCTCATTTTTTCTCCTTCGGGGGCATCGGAACAGTTAGAACTATAGCTGAAAAATCCAGAAAAACAAGGTTTTCCCCTGCAAATTCTCCCCTTCTCCTCTCCCAACTTCTTGTGCTGCACTCCCCACGCCATCCCCATAAAAATCCCTCACAAAACCGGCGCGGGCGGCTGGTAATCCCGGCCTGTTTTTGAGAAAACAAGCACGATTTTTGCCAAATTACTGAGCAACACTCTCAACTGGACGTTTGCCCCCTGAAAGGGAAGAAATGAGGGGGTTGCGGGGGTGCGCCTGGGGAGAGAAAGAGGTCAAAATAATCCGGACAATGTGTGCATTTTTCGTCAAACGCTGACATAGTATCTCGGTCTAAATGCATTTTTTCCGAGATTTTGCACGCAATTATTCCGAGATTTTGATGCTAAATTTTCCAGTTGCTGTAAATTTTCTGCAAAATCTCGGTCTAATTCACAACTTGTTC